>CAZDUQ010000094.1:0-5427 GCA_964508665.1 uncultured Oscillospiraceae bacterium
TTGCCGAAATCCTGCATATCCTTAATGAACACCAGCGTCTTGATGATACTGGTCATCTCCAGTCCGGCTTCGGCCAGAATGGCCTTGACATTTTCCAGCGCCATCCGGGTCTGAGCCTCCACGCCCTGCGCCAGCTCGCCGGTGGCAGGGTCAATGCCCAGCTGACCGGAGGTGTAGACCAGCCCTTCGATCTCCACAGCCTGGGAATACGGGCCGATGGCGCCGGGGGCCTTTTCGGTATTGATCTTCTTCTGCATGATGATGACCTCCAAATCCTGTTGATTTGAAGTCATTGTATCACAACTGCGCCGAAAATTCCAGAGGTTTTCTCAAATCAGCTCCAGCTCCCGCAATGCCGCCCGCAGCTCCGTCTCTGCCGCCACGCCGATCCGGGTCAGGGGCTGCCGCAGACGGCCGCTGCACTTCCCCATCAGCTCCAGCGCGGCCTTTACCGGGATGGGATTGACCTCCTGAAAAAGTGCCTGGATCAGCGGCTGCAGGCGCAGCTGCATCACTGCCGCCCCTCCCCTGTCGCCGGAAAACCAGCAGGCGCACAGCTCGTGGGTCTCCCGCGGGATCACATTTGCCATGGTGGAGATCACCCCCAGGCCGCCCAGCGACAGGATCGGTACGATCTGGTCGTCATTTCCGCTGTACAGTGCAAAATCCGCCGGGCAGAGGGCCCGGGTCTTCAGGATCAGGCCGAAATCACCGGAGGCCTCCTTCACGCCGTAGATGTTGGGATGGCGGGCCAGCCGGGCATAGGTCTCCGCCTGAAAGCTCATGCCGGTGCGGGAGGGCACATTATACAGCAGGATGGGCAGATCTGCCTCGTCCGCCACCGTGGTAAAATGCTCCAGCAGTCCCTGCTGGGTGGTTTTGTTGTAATAGGGCGTCACGGTCAGCACGGAACGGGCACCCAGCTTTCTGGCCTGTCGGCAAAGCCAGACGGTATGCCGGGTGTCGTTGCGCCCCGCCCCGGCGATCACCGGGATCCGGCCCTCCACCCGTTCGACGGCAAAGGCCACCACCGTCTCCCACTCGTGGTCGCTGAGCGTGGCGCACTCTCCAGTGGTGGCGCACACCACCAGCCCATCGGTGCCCTGCTCCAGCTGCCAGTCGATCAGACGACCCAGTGCCGCCTGATCCAGCTCCCCTTCCGGCGAAAACGGTGTCACCAGTGCGGTGGCGCTGCCCTTGAAAATCGGTTGTTTCATCGCATCACCTCTCACTGCACACTGTATGTGCGGTGCCGCGAGCTTATGCGTCCCGGCGCTCGCGCCGTCTTTCTGTCAGGACGGCTGCAACGGGGCCGATCAGCAGCAGCAGACTGACCACGGCCTCTCCCCCGGTGCGCCAGTGTACCTGCTCGCTGCTCCAGCTGAGTGCGCCGCTGACCGCCGCCAAAAGCAGCAGTACCGGCGGACAGCCACGCCGCCAGGCGGGCCGCCAGGTCGTCAGGCACGCCTGTACATAGCGCAACAGCAGAGCCGTGCGAAAGGGCTGGACGAGCACAAAGGCTGCGGAGATCAGGATCTCGCTGTGCCGCAGACGGCCCGCCGCCACGAAGCCCGGAAATCGGAACATCTCTGCCAGCGGATAGCCCAAAACGGCCCCGTCCCGCAATGTCAGCAGTGCCAATAAGGTCAGCGCGGCCGCTCCGGCCCATCGGGCCTGCTTCTTCCACCCGGCGGGTGCTGCTCCGTTGAGCAGCAGCACCGGAAACAATGCGGGCATCAGCGTGCCGCCCAGCGTTCCAACGACCCCCCGGCAGTAGGCTTCGGCATCCAGATCAAACAGCGGCAGCAGCCTGGCAGGATCCGTTTTGGAGACGGTGAGCAGCAGACTGGCAAAAAGCATTGCCGTGACCAGCGGCTGGATTGCCCAGGCGGCCTTGCCCAGCCCGCGCAGGTCGCAGAACAGCAGCAGCAGGACAACAAGCGCCAGCAGCGCGGTATTTCCCCACGCCCCCGCATCGTTCAGGTCGTTGATGACGATGAAATCGGCAAAAAGACGCATGGAATCTCCCGCCATCAGCACGGCGATCCCGCAATAAACGGCGGTCATCGCGGTGCCCAAACGCGGACCCAGCGCCTCCGGAAACACCCGGCCTGCCGGCCGTCCGCCGGAGGCCCGCAAAAACAGCGTCAGCACCGGGAGCGCCAGCCCGGCGCCGAACAGCAGCACCGTCCAGCCGCTTTGGATGCCCTTTGCCCCGGCGGCCGTTACAAGATTACCCAGCAGAAACAGAAACAGCAGGAAAAAGCCCTGTCGGCCGGTCACGATATCACGTTCCATGGGTGTCCTCCCCGTAGGCCCGGCCCTCTTCATCCCAGATTCGGCCCCAGATCACGCTTTGCACCCGAACCTCAACCCGGATGGGATAATCGGCAAAGGCCGTGTCCCAGGGCTGCAGGTGCTCCCAGGCGTCCCGGTCAGTTCGGCGAAGCTGCTGCCCGATGCCGACGCTGTCGCATTCCAGCCCCTGCAGCCGATCCAGCAGACTTCGGCAGCGGGTTTTCATGGCCTCCTCCGCCGCCGGGATCAGGCTCTCCCTGTCGCTTTCGCTGTCATTGGCCGTCAGGGCCAGCTCCAGCGTGAGTACCGCGCCGTCGGAGTCGGTCTTCAGCGTGCGCTTCAGATAGGTGACCTCCAACAGACCGCAGGAGGTCTCCAGCGTGCCGCCCTGCTCGCCCCGCAGCCACAGCAGGCTGCGGCTGTCCTCCTTGTTCAGAACGGTCAGCAGGGATGCGTCCCGGAACAGCGCGGTACCGGTCAGCGTGCACGCCGGTCGGCCCTGCACCTCACGCAGCTCCACAAAGGGCAGGATCCCCTGAATGCCAGGAGCCAGTAGCTCCTCATAGAATTCGCACAGGTCCATGTCTGCCGTCAGGCATTGCTGCGCGCCCTGCCGAATGGTGTCCTCCAGCTCTGTGCTGCGCAGATCGCCCAGCAGTGGCTCCGCCTGCAGGAGCTGGGCCGCTGTCTCCTTGGCCACCGCCAGCCGGAGGGAAACGGGGTACTGATTGCCGTGCAGCAGCTCTTCCAAAACGGCAGAGATGTCCTGCCGGGCGGTCTCCCGTCCCACGATCAGTACCTGCGCATGATTGCAGTACAGGGAGCGGCCGGTCATGGCGGCCATACCATCGATGCCGTCGGTGACCGTCCGGCCGTCGGTCTGCAGCAGAATGCTCTCTCCCTCCTGCTCCTGCCCGCTGAGGCGGATGACTTCGGTCTCCACCTGATAACATCCCGGCGCGCCGTCCACGCCGATGCCGGTGACCACCGTCAGCTGGGAGGCATCCCGACCGCAGCCGCACAGAAACGCCAGCAGCAACGCCAGCAGCAACGCCAACACCACCCCACGTCTCATGCGCGGCCTCCCTTTCGGTGAGCGGCACCGGCCAGAAAGCGGCGGAATCGCTGCATCTGTCCGAAGGGCGCCCGCACCAGACTGTCCTCGGCGCTGCCTGTCGCCTGCAACGGCAGTGCAGACAGAAAAGGTGCTCCGAAGGAACGCTGCTCCGCCAGCAGGATCACCGCCGCCAGTCCGCCCAGCAGCACGCCGTAAAATCCGAAAAACACACCCAGGCACATGAGAAACAGCCGACAGAACAGAACGGAGGCCTTCAGCTTTGGGGCGATCAGGCTGCATATGCCGGAAATCGCTACCACGATGAGCACCGGCACTGACACCAGACGGGCATCTACTGCTGCCTGCCCGATCACCAGACCGCCCACCACCGAAAGGGCCTGCCCGATGGTGGAGGGGGTTCGCGCCCCGGCCTCCCGCAGAATATCAAAGGCCAACAGCAGCAACAGCGCCTCCAGCAAAATGGGGAACGGCACGCCCTGCCGCGCCTTTGCGATGCTCAAAATCAGCGGCAGTGGCATGAACGCCTGATGAAAGGTCACCAGTGACAGATATACCGGCAGAATGCCCACTGCCGCCTCGAAGCCCAGAAACCGCAGAACGCGATTGATGGCCGCAAAGGGCGCATCCACATAGTAATCCTCCCCGGACTGGAACTGCTCCAGAAAAATATAAGGCACGGTCAGTGCCATTGGGCTGCCGTCTACAAACAGGGCGATGCGTCCCTCCAGCAGCTTGGCTGCCACCACATCGGGCCGCTCGCTGGAGCCCGCCGTGCGAAAGGGCGAATACCGCCAGTCCCTGATCATCTCGGACAGGTAATTGGTATCCAGCACACCGTCGATGACCACCAGCGACAGCCGCTTCCTCAGCAGGGACAGGGCAGCGCGATCCACCGCGTCCTCCAGGTAACACAGACAGCAGTCGGTGCCGGTTGTCTCTCCCAGTGTAAAAAACTCCAGCCGCAGTGCCGGCGTGCGCAAACGCCGCCGCACCATGGCCAGATTGTGCAGCAGCGGCTCCACAAAGCCCTCCCGCGGGCCCTTCAGATAGGTCTCAGCGGCAGGCTCGCTGATGCTTCGCCGATCAAAGCCCTTGGCGCCCAGCACCAGCGCGCGGGCGCTGCCCTCCACAAACAGAATCGCATCGCCGTAAAACAGTGACCGCAGCAGCGCAGGTATATGCTCCTCTGTTTGGATCTCGTTGAGCTGAAGCACCTGCTGCCGCAGGAAAATCACCGGGTCGGTGCCCGCAGGCGGAGCCTCCCGCAGCAGAGAGATCGGACGGATGACGCTTTCGTTGATACAGGCGGAATCCGCCATCCCATCCACAAAAAAGATGCAGCAGCCGGGGCCGCTGACGGCCAACGGCTGCACCAGACGCCGCTTGACGGTGGGGTCATGGCCGAACAGGCGGTCCAGACAAGTGATATTTTCTTCCAGCACGGGGGAAACGGCTTGCTCCATGACGATCACCTCTCCCCTATTGTATCCCAAAACCTCCCGATTAAACGGCTATTGCCGCGCAGAAAAGCTCCGTGCGCCCCAGAGCATACGGGTGGAAAGCCAGCCGGTAAGGATGCCCAGCGCCGCGCCGGCCAGCACATCGGAGGGATAGTGTACGAACAGATACATCCGGGAAAATCCAATCAGCCCGGCCAGCACCGTCGCCGGACGCCACAGGCGATTTCCTTCAAAATACAGCGCGGAAGCGGCGGCAAATGAGGCCCCGGTATGCCCGGATGGAAAAGAAAAGCCGCCGGGCGGCGAAATGAGCAGCACCATGGAGGGCTCAGCCGCAAAGGGCCGCGGCCGGGCCACCAGTGGCTTGAACAGGCGATTGCAGAGAAAGGCCTCCAGCATCAGGCTGAGGGCCATCGCCGCCCCGGAGCGTTGCGTTTTGGGGCGCAGCAGCAGCAGTGCCGCGCTGATGATCCACAATGCGCCGCCGTTGCCAAGAACGGTAACGACGGGCATCAGGACATCCAGCGGAGCGCAGGCAAGGTACTCTCGCAGCGCGTGCAGCAGAGAAAGCTCAAAAGACATACGAATTCC
>CAZDUQ010000095.1:0-5425 GCA_964508665.1 uncultured Oscillospiraceae bacterium
GCCGCCGCAGCCGATCTCCTGGGCAAATTTGTTGTCGGCGATGAGATAGGCGTTAAAGGCGTGACCGGCCTCGTGGGTCATCACATCCACATCGCCGGCAGTGCCGTTGAAATTGGCCAGGATGAAGGGCTGCTTGTACCGGGCGATCTCGGTGCAGTAGCCGCCGCCCCACTTGTTTTTGCGGGCGTCCACATCAAAGGCGTCGTTTTCCAGCATCAGGTCGATGAAGGCGGCCGATTCGGGGCTCATCTCGTGATACATTTCCTTCGCAGCCCGGAAGATGTCCTCCTTGGTGCCCTGGGGACGGGGGTCGCCGCCGGGGATGATGACGCCGTCATCATAGAACATATAGCTGTCCAGACCCAGATCTTTGGCGTTTTCCAGCCGCAGGCGGGCGTTGGCGGGAACCCAGTATTCCAGCACGTTTTTGCGGAAGGTCTCGATCTCCTTCTGGCCGTAGGACACCCGGTTCATGCGGTAATAGCCCAGCTCCACAAAGTTCTTGCAGCCCAGCTTTTTGGCCATGCGGTCGCGAACCTTGACCATGCGGTCGTAGATGTCATCCAGCTGAGGGGCCACTTCCATCATGGTCTTGCCGAAGACCTCATAGGCCTCCCTGCGGGTCTGGCGGTCGTCGTCCTTAAAGAACCCGGCCAGGGCGGCGCGGCTGTAGGTCTCGCCCCGGAAGGTGAACTCCAGTCCGGCCATCAGCTTGCTGTATTCCGAGGTCAGCCTGTTTTCCTCGATCATATCCTCCACGATGTCGGGGGACATGGACTTGGACTGCACCTCCAGATAACGGAAGTACACCGGGGACAGGGCCTCCTCCAGCTGAGCGCGGAAGGGGGCGGCCAGCAGGGCGTTGCCGTATTCGGTGAGCAGAGACTGCACCTCCGGGCCGATCTCGTCAAAATGCTCGTGCTCCCTGCAATAGAACTCGTCGGCGGTGTTGCAGGTGTAACGGATCTCGCACAGAGAGGCGTTGGACTGGTAGCGCACCAGCAGCTTGAGCATCCGCTCCCGGGCACGCAGGACGCAGTTGTGGCATTTGGCGTTCTTTACCTCGTCGATGACGGCGCGGGCTTCCTGCCGGATCTCGTCGATGGAAAGGTGCTCATAGGGCATATCCTTGACTTTCATGGGGAAAACCTCCTGTTTCTAATATACGGGTCAGTTTTTCTTTTTGCGAAGCAGATGGGCCACCCCCGCCAGAACGGCGGTGACGGCCACCGCACCGGCAGCCACCGCGCCGGCCTTGGCCGCGCGGATGGTCTTTTGCCGGCGGGCCTCCTCCTCCGGCGTCACCAGATCGGCAGGGTCAAAGCGCTCCAGCGCGGTGACCGAGGCGGTATAGACGGTGTCGCAGTTGTCCAGCACCAGCAGGCGGACGGTCTTGCCCTGGGCCAGCAGGTGACTGATGGCATCGTCTTCGAAGGCGAGGTAGCCCTCCTCCGTGACGGTGATGCCGGTATAGCGGAAGACATGGTTGGCGGTGACCCGCTTGCAGGTGTTGGGGATGTCGGTGCGCTCATCCTCCGCGTAATAGCAGATGGTGCCGTGCTGACCGAAGGAGCTGCGCTTGCCCTCCTGGAAATCGGCGGGAACCCGCAGTAGGCTGTCCTCGGTGGTCAGGGCCCACAGGCCGGGCTGCTCCTTCACCGGCATCAGGGTGGCGGAGACATAATCCCGCACATACAGCCCCGCGCCGGGCTGCCGGTCGTGGAGGAAGTAGGCGGCACGGCGGTACCAGCATTTGTCCAGCTGGGACTCCCGGTATTCCCGGTGGGCCACCTCGCCGTCGGATTCGGCGGCGGGATCGTTGGCGCAGTAGACATATTCGCCCAGCTCCCGGCTGAAATAATAGCCCACGATGGCGATGAGATGACCGGGGGCGCGGCAGGGGGCGTTTTCCAGATAGGGGACGGTATCGTCCTCCTTGTTGCTGTATTTCACCGACAGGCCCACGCCGTAGCCGCGGGTGAGCTCCTGGCGGATGGCCTCGAAGCTGGAATAGGACACATAGCTTTCATAGCCATAGGCACCGGCGGCGGCACAGGTGAAGCTCCAGTTGCCGTTGCCGCCGAAGCCGTGGTCATAGCCCAGCAGGGTCACATCCTCGGGCAGCAGATCGCCGCCCCGGGCGTTCATCAGCATGGTTGCGGTGGTGGCAGAGCAGATCACCCGGGCGTAATCGGGGTCACGGGCCATCTGGGAGATGGCGGGGGTGTCCAGCAGGACGGAGGGGGCCGGCTCCACCGCCTCCTCCGGATAGGAGCATTTGCTCTGCCAGTCGGGGTCGTGGGTGTTTTTCCAGGTAGCTGCCAGCAGACGCAGGGCGGGCAGCGCCTGACAGTCTTCCTCCGCATGGAGCACCGCCTTCAGCTGGAAGGCGGCGGCGGTGAGCTCGCCCCGCACATTCACCGAGCTGTCTCCCGCGCCCTTGTAGGAATAGGCGAAGGCCCAGCCGTCATTTTCCTCGCTGTCCCGGCGGGGATGGCTGTCCTGAGCGTGGGGGCAGGCGCGGGCGATATGGGTGCTCCATTTTCCCCAGCTGAGCCAGTCGGTCCAGCCGTCGTGGGTGGTGCCGTCCCGGTCGGTCCAGCCGTCATAGTCCGGCAGATAGAGGCGACCCAGCACCTCGATCCAGGTACCGGCAGGGGTCTCGGCGTTCCAGGAGGCCACCAGATCGTTGAAGGGGGCCTCCGTCCGGTAGACGGGGGTCACAAAGACGGCCCCGCCGGGCTTTTTCATGCGCAGCGCACCGGCGCCCAGCTTATCGGTGAGGGCCAGGCCGGTGGCCTGACCGGCGGAAAAGGCGGCGCGGTCGGCCAGCTTCAGATGATTGCCCGTCAGGGTGAGGGCGGCGGAGGGGTCGGATTTTTTCATTGCAGATCACTCCTTGGCAGTTTTCTTTTCATCTGGATTATAGCAGATGGGACGGGCGCTGTAAAGAGACGGTTTGTGAACAAGGGCATCGGCCACCGCCCGGGCCATGGAATAAAAGCCCAGATCGTTGGGGTGGGTGCCGTCCACCGTGGCCCAGGGGGCGATGTCCGGCGGGATCAGGACTTCGCCGGGGAGGAAGATGCCCTTCACGGCGGCACAGGCTTCCTCCACGATGGCGCGGCGGCGCTGCTCCTCCCCGTCCAGCCGGGCCTTTGGCCGGTTGAGCAGCAGAAGGGGGATATCCGGATGGGCCTGTCGCACAGCCTGCACCAGCGGCAAAAGGGTGGCCTCAAGGTGCTCTGCCGAGGGGGCGTTGTGGTCATAGCCGCAGACAAAGGCGCGCATGGGCTGGGCGGCCAGGTATTCCGCCATGGCGGGCTCCCCCTTGCAGCCGCCGGAGAAACCCAGATTGCGGGTGCCCTCACCCAGAAGCTGGCCCACGATGGCGGGAAAGGCGCTGCCCGGCTTGGAGGCGCAGCCGCCCTGGGTGATGGAGCTGCCGTAAAACACCACCGGCGGGGCGGAAAAGGCGGGGACAGGCTCCAGCCGTGCGCCGGGCTCCAGCCCGACGGTCAGGCCGCAAACACCGCTGTACAGGGGGAAATACAGCCACAGCTCCCGCATCCGGCTGTCCGGCAGGGTGCGCTGGGAGGAGTAGCCCTCCGTCAGGCCGAAGGGCGGCACGAAGGTGGTCAGATAGTCCACCGGGCCGTCGGCCGTCCGCTCATACAGGTCAAAGCCGCAGCTGCCGGTAAGGGCGAAGTGGGACATTTTCTCCACGTTGTGCATGGATGCCCGCAGGGCGATGCGGCGGCTGTCGGTACAAAAGCGCAGACAGCCGCCGGCGGTGTGGGTGTGCAGCTGGAGAACGCCGGGACTGGCCGCCCGGGCCACAGCCTCCGGCAGACGGCGCCAGCAGCCGTTTTCCCACCGAAGGCCGTGAAGGGAAAAGACCGGCTCCCGGGCGTCGCGCCACAGCAGGCCGTCGGCCTCCGTCACCGGGGTGAGCCGAAAATTGGGATCGATTTTCGTAAAATCAGACATGAAGACCTCCTGTAAGAGAAAAACGTGTTGGTGAAGCCGGGACTCCCGACAAAAGATCCCACATCTGTCGGTCAGACAAATGTGGGATCGCGCTTGTCAAAAATGTTATTTTCTGATCTCCACCGCACCGTAAACAGGCCCGGAAATTTCCTCACCCTGTGCCACCTTATCCAAAAAGGTGTTGTCGGGAAGATCGTGGGTGAACTGGATGGAAACGGTGGTATTGTCTTTGACGATATCCACATGATAGCAGCCGTCGGCCCAGAATACCACATTGCTTTCATAGCCCATGGATTCCAGCAGTTGGATGTAGTCTGCCAGATCCTGATAAACAATATCGCCGGAGAATTGCAGCTCCTTCAGCTTGGTGCTGTCGTTATCCCACGTAATGGCGGTGTTCGCGGGGATGGGGAAGGCATCGTCCTCCGCCTCGGACTGGGCCTCGGCCGGCGCTTCCACCGGATCCGTGGTGTCCGGCGCATCCGCAGCTGTGCCGTCGGCAGAGCCGGGCGTGTCCTGTGCCGAACCCTCGGACTCTGCGGGAGTCTGGGGCGCTTCTTCCTGATTGGAGGTGTCGGCGGGCTGGTCTGCCGCCTGTTCGCCGCCGCAGGCGGCCAGAGACAGCAGCAGCGCCGCGCACAGCGTCAATGCAAGGATCTTTTTCATGATGTTCTCCTGTTTCAAATCGCAGAGAAGCTCCAACGAGGGAGCGCAGTCTCTGTTATCGGTATTTTTCGCACCAGACGGGGGCGTTTCGGGCCAGCGACGCCGGGACATCCAGCACCCGCTGGTTGGCGCTGCCCCGGAAGCGCAGGGAAATATCCCGCTGTGCCTCCACAAAGGGGCCGTCCACCAGCAGATCCAGCTGCTCCAGCAGAGTGCGGGCATCGGGCTGCTCCAGCAGCTGCTCAAAGGTGAAGCCGGTGTAGCACATCAGGTGAAAGCCCCGCTCCTTCAGCGCACCTGCCAGCCGCGCCAGCTCCCCGGCCTGACAGAAGGGCTCGCCGCCTGACAGAGTGACGGCCTTCACATAGGGCCGCTTGCAGATGTCGGACAGCAGGTCATCGACTTCCCGCTGCTGCCCGCCGGAAAAATCGTGGGTCTGGGGGTTGTGGCAGCCGGGACAATGATGGGGACAGCCCTGCACGAACAGCACATAGCGGATGCCGGGGCCGTCCACGATGGATTCCGGGATGACACCGGCGACGCGGAGGGCGGCCATCAGGCACAGTGACTGTCGGCGCTGTCACACCCCACGGAGCAGGAGCCTACGGAGTGCTTCACCCGGTCGGCTTCCTCAGCCCGCTTGCCGTTGTTGAAGCGATCCAGCGTGCCCACCAGATAGCCGGTGATGCGGCGGATGCGCTCAAAGCCCACGCCCTCGCCCACAACGGGGACGCCGTTTACTTCGGTCACTTTGAATTGCTTGGTCATG
>CAZDUQ010000096.1:0-5348 GCA_964508665.1 uncultured Oscillospiraceae bacterium
TCCAGCCGGTGGCTGCCGTCCAGACCCAGGGCGTCCAGCGCACATTTCAGCCGGGCCACATGGCCGTGATGGTCGGCGCCCCAGATGTTGATGACCCGGTCAAAGCCCCGCACCTCGAATTTGTTGCGGTGATAGGCGATGTCGGCGGCAAAGTAGGTGTAGAAGCCGTTGGCGCGGCGCAGCACGTCATCCTTCAGCTCCAGCTTTTCGATCTCCTCCGAGGTCTTGCCCTCGGCCCGGTACATCTGCTCCAGCAGCAGAGAGGTGTTGAGCCACAGGGCGCCGTCCTTTTCATAGGTGTAGCCGTTGTCGGTGAGCTTGCGCACCGTGTCGGCCACATAGCCGCTGTCGTGCAGCTGGCTCTCGAAGAACCACACATCGTAATTGATGAGATAGCGCTGCAGGTCGGCCTTCATGGCGGGGATGTTGTGCTCCAGACCGAACTTTGCCAGCGCCTCATGCCGCTCCTTTTCGGGACGCTCCAGCCAGGCATCCCCCTGCTCCTCCCGGAACAGACGGGCCAGCTCCCGGATGTCGTTGCCGTGGTAGCCGCTCTCGGGGAACTCCACCGCGTCCTCGCCCAAAATCAGCTGGCGGTAGCGGGCGTCGATGGAGGTGGCGAACTTGTCGATCTGGTTGCCGGCATCGTTGACATAAAACTCCCGGGTGACCTCGTTGCCGGCGCGGGACAGCACCTCGGCCAGACAGTCGCCCAGAACGCCGCCCCGGGCGTTGCCCATATGCATGGGGCCGGTGGGGTTGGCGGAGACAAACTCCACCATCACCTTTTCGGGCTTTTCGGCGGCGGTACGGCCGTAGTCGGCACCCTCCGCCACGATGCCCTCCAGCACCTGTTCAAACCAGCTGTGACTCAGACGCAGATTGAGGAATCCGGGACCGGCGATCTCGGCAGAGGCAAAGCAGGTGCCCTCCAGCGGCATCCGGGCGACGAGAATTTCGGCCACCTTCCGGGGATTCTGCCGCAGCAGCTTGGCGTTCTGCATGGCAAAGCCGCTGGCATAGTCGCCGTTGCGCAGATCCTTGGGGATCTCGATCTGGACGGGGCGCACCTCGGCCAGAGGCAGCTCACCGGCGGCAACGGCGGCATCATAGGCGGCACGGATCAGACCGGCGGCCTGTGTCATGGCAAGTTGGATAGGATTCATAAAGAGATCGCTCCTTTTTCAGCGTTTTTAACATTCAGTTGCAGATGATTGATGCCCAGGGAGGTGTTGGCCACCTCCACTGCATATTTCACATCCAGATCGCCGCCGTCGTCGGTGAGGCTGCTGCGGATGCTTCTGGTGGAGACCACCACCGAAAGATCGCCGAAGTCGGTGTGGTACAGCGAGAGATTACGCCGTCCCCGGATGAACTCCAGCTCAGAGGGATACTGGCCGGTGCGGATCAGCTTGACATAATCGGGCTTGACCCGCAGCGTGGTGCGGGTGCCCTCCAGCCCGGTGAGGGCCGTCTCCTCATAGGTGATGTAATAGCAGTCATTCCTGCGATAGTACCGGC
Source organism: uncultured Oscillospiraceae bacterium (assembly GCA_964508665.1). Classification (GTDB taxonomy): domain Bacteria; phylum Bacillota; class Clostridia; order Oscillospirales; family Butyricicoccaceae; genus UBA4644. The sequence goes on from CAZDUQ010000096.1 coordinate 1,522, forward strand.
CCGTGGTCACCAGGGTGATGGGCTCGCCAGAGCCATCCTCAGAGGCCTGCAGGCCGCGGATGGAGATGATCACATCTTTTTTCATAGAAACGAAGGGTGCTCCTTTGGCATAATTGCGGAAAATCAAATTTCAACATCTTATACTATACCACAGAACGAAAAAAAAGCAAAAGAAAAAGCGGAAAAAATCCGGGAAAAGGGAAAATTATTTTCAAACACGAAATTAACTTGCGGTTTTGCCGGAAGTATGGTAAAGTGATAATGACAAAAAGTTAACGATATTGCGGACATTATCCGGAAAGCGAGGAATGGTCATGAAAAAGATCCAGATCACCGAAACAGTCCTGCGGGACGGGCAGCAATCGCTGATGGCCACCCGAATGCCCATTGACGATTTCCTGCCCATTCTGGAGACCATGGACAAAGCGGGATACTATTCTCTGGAGTGCTGGGGCGGCGCCACCTTCGACAGCTGCCTGCGCTATCTGGACGAGGATCCCTGGCAGCGGCTGCGCACCATCCGCAGCCATGTGAAAAACACAAAGCTGCAAATGCTGCTGCGGGGGCAGAACCTGCTGGGCTATAAGCACTATCCCGATGATGTCGTCCGTGCCTTTGTGAAAAAGAGCGTGGAGTGCGGCATCGATATCATCCGGGTGTTCGACGCCCTCAACGACCTGCGGAACATCCGCGTGGCGGTGGAGGCGGGCCTTGCGGCCGGTGCCCACATCTCCGGCACCATCTGCTATACCACCAGCCCCATCCACGATCTGGAGACCTTTGTGGCGTTGGGAAAAGAGCTGGAGCAGATGGGCTGTCACTCCATCTGCATCAAGGATATGGCGGGCATCATGAGCCCGCAGGCGGCCTATGACCTGGTGTCCGCCCTGAAAAAGAGCGTCAGCCTGCCCATCGTGGTGCATACCCACGCTACCACCGGCATGGGCAGCATGACCCTGCTGAAGGCCGCTGAGGCCGGGGCCGATGTCATCGACTGCGCCATCGCCTGCCTTTCCGGCGGCACCAGTCAGCCCACCACCGAGACCATGCACTATGTGCTGGAGGAGATGGGCTGGCAGACCGGGCTGGACAAAACCGTTCTGAAGGAGATCAACGATTTCTTCAAGCCCGTGCGGGACAAATTTATCGCCAGCGGGATGCTCAACCCCATCGTCATGGGCACCGACCCCGACGCTCTGACCTATCAGGTGCCCGGCGGGATGCTGTCCAACCTGGTGGCACAGCTCACCGCCCAGAACAAGCTGGATCGCTTCCAGGAGGTGCTGGAGGAGGTGCCCCGTGTCCGCAGGGATCTGGGCTATCCGCCGCTGGTGACACCCTCCTCCCAGATGGTGGGCGTTCAGGCCACCAATAATGTGCTTGCCGGTGAGCGGTACAAGATCGTCTCCAAGGAGATCCGCGCCTACCTCCGTGGCGAGTACGGAAAGGCCCCCGGCCCGGTGGACGAGTCCCTGCGGAAAAAGGTGCTGGGCGACGAGCAGCCCGTCACCTGCCGCTTTGCCGACCTGCTGGAGCCCGGTCTGGAAAAGTATCGCGCCGAGATCGGCGATCTGGCCCGCAGCGAGGAGGATGTGCTGTCCTACGCCGCCTTCCCCCAGGTGGCCGAGGCCTTCCTCCTCCGCCGGAAGGAGCGGGAGGAGCACGCCGTCCGCTACACCATCGAAGAGCTGTAAGGAGGCGGTACCATGCTGCAAGTCACAACTGCGCTGGCTTCCGACCTGGGCGTTGCCGAGGCCGGGCTTACCGCCCTTCTGGGCTATGCCGTCGTCTTTGCCGGGCTGTCCCTGCTGATGGCCGTGGTCATGCTGTTCGGCAAGGCTCTTTCGGGCAAAGCGGCCCAGGCTCCCGCCGCCTCCGCCGCTCCGGTCGATGCCGCACCCGCTGCTGCCGCGTCCAAAGCGCCCGAGGCCAAAGGCACCGCCGGCACCATCCTGCTGCACGATGTCCCCGAGCGTGAGGCCGCCATGGTCATGGCGGTGGTGGCCCACCGTCTGGGCAAGCCCCTGAATCAGCTGCGCTTCAAATCCATCCGGGAGGTCAAGGACAAATGAAATATAAGGTAACATTGAACAACAAGGTCTATGAGGTAGAGGTGGAGGAAGACACCGCCATGCTGGTGGATGAGTACGAGGCACTGGCCCCCGCTCCCGCCGCCGCGCCCGCTTCCCAGTCCGCCGCTGCCCCTGCCGCCCCCGCTCCAGCTGCCGCCCCCGCTCCGGCTGCCGCCGCCGGAGAGCAGATCACCGCGCCCATGCCCGGCACCATCCTGAAGGTCGGCGTCACCCAGGGCGCCGCCGTGAAAAAGGGCGACATCCTGGTGGTACTGGAGGCCATGAAGATGGAAAACGAGATCCTGGCCCCCCGGGACGGCACGGTGGCACAGGTGGCCGTCAGCAAGGGAGCCACGGTGGATACCGGCGCGCTGCTGGCCGTTCTGGCATAAGGAGGGCGCTATGGATATCATCGGAACCCTCCAGACCCTGTGGCTGGAATCGGGCTTCGCCGCCTTTTTCGCCGACGGCGGGTGGAAGAACCTGCTGATGATCGGCGTGGCCTGCGTGCTGCTGTATCTGGGCATCGTGAAGAAATTCGAGCCGCTGCTGCTGGTGGGCATCGCCTTTGGCTGTCTGCTCACCAACCTTCCCGGCGCCGGGCTGTATCACCCCGAGCTGTGGGATCAGCTCATCGCCGGTGACATCGGCTACGGCACCATCCTGAAGCAGGGCGGCCTGCTGGACATCCTGTATATCGGCGTCAAGACCGGCGTGTACCCCTCTCTGATCTTTATGGGCGTGGGCGCCATGACCGATTTCGGCCCCCTGCTGGCCTATCCCAAGAGCCTGCTGCTGGGCGCAGCCGCCCAGCTGGGCGTGTTCGTGGCCTTTTTCGGCGCGGTGCTGCTGGGCTTTAACGGCTCCGAGGCCTCGGCCATCGGCATCATCGGCGGTGCCGACGGCCCCACCGCCATTTTTCTGGCCATGATGCTGGCCCCGCATCTGCTGGGCCCCATCGCCATCGCGGCCTATTCCTATATGGCCCTCATCCCCATGATCCAGCCGCCCCTGATGCGGGCGCTGACCACGCCGGAGGAGCGGGCCGTCAAAATGGAGCAGGCCCGCACGGTGACCAGGACCGAAAAGATCATCTTCCCCATTCTGGTGTCGGCTTTTGTCATCCTGCTGCTGCCCTCTACCGCGCCCCTCATCGGCTGCCTGATGTTCGGCAACCTGCTGAAGGAGACCGGCGTCACCGACCGGCTGTCCGACACGGCGCAGAATGCCATGATGAACATCGTCACCATCTTCCTCTCCACCAGCGTGGGCGCCACCACGGTGGCCGCCCGCTTCCTCAGTGTGGAGACGCTGAAGATCGTGGGACTGGGCCTGTGCGCCTTTGCCGTTTCCACCATCGGCGGCCTGCTGGTGGGCAAGCTGATGTACAAGCTGTCCGGCGGGAAGATCAACCCCCTCATCGGCTCGGCGGGCGTGTCCGCCGTACCCATGGCCGCCCGTGTCTCTCAGGTGGAGGGGCAGAAGGCCAACCCCGGCAACTTCCTGCTGATGCACGCCATGGGGCCCAATGTGGCCGGTGTCATCGGCTCGGCCATCGCCGCCGGCTTCCTGCTGGCCGTCTTTGGCTGACCGGATCCTATGCGCGATCTCCCCGGCGGGAGCGGACGATTTTTTGAAAATTGGCCTTGACAACCGGGGAAAAAGCGTGTATACTGCAAGCATTCGAAAAGTTCACAGCAAAAGACGATGAAGAGAAGAGTATCCGATCAGATACGGCACAGAGAGCCCCGGTTG
>CAZDUQ010000097.1:0-5330 GCA_964508665.1 uncultured Oscillospiraceae bacterium
TGAAGGTCATGATGAACACGCTGGTGCCCACGGCGGTCTTCAGCTCATAGCCCAGCACCGAGGTGAGGATCAGCAGCATCATCATGCCGCCGCCGGCGCCCACAAAGCCGCAGATCAGACCGATGAGCATTCCGCAGAAAACAGACTGCACCGCACGCTTTTTGGCATCGGTGTTCATCATGGCCTCCTTGGTGGTCATTACGGGACGGACGATAAACTTGATGCCCAAAAAGAAGGTCATCACCACCGAAAATCCGCCCATGGTGGCCGACGGCACCAGACTGGCCAGATAGCTGCCCACCACGGTGAACAGAAGCACGGAAGCCATCATGATCAGGCCGTTTTTCACATCCAGATTTTTGTTTTTATGATAGGTGTAGGCCGAAACGGCGCTGGCCAGCACATCAGAGGCCAGGGCGATGCCCACCGCCATATAGGGATCCATGTCCAAAAAGGTGATGAGCATGGGGCTGATGACGGCGGCGGCGCTCATGCCGGCAAAGCCGGTGCCCAGACCGGCGCCCATTCCGGCGAAAAAGGTCACGAGAAGTACGACGAGGAAATGCATGGGTCAAAGTTCTCCTTTCAGGGTATGCTCCAGATTGTCGTTCATGATCGAAAGGGCGGCGGCAAAGCCACGGCGATCATCCTCGCTGACGCCCCGGAACAGCTCCGCGAAGAATGCCTCCTGCATTTCCCGCCCCCGCCGCAGGATGGGCAGGGCCTTTTGGGTGCAGACCAGCCGGGTCTTGCGACGGTCACCGGGAACGCTCTGCCGCGCCAGCAGGCCCTCCTGCGCCAGCCGCTCCACATGGATGGACACCAGATTGGCTTTGATGTGCCGCACCTCCACAATGTCCCGGGCGGTGGTGTATTCCGGGTTGTTGCCCAGAAACATCAGGATGTCAAAGGCCGTCTGAGGCAGACCCAGCTCCCGGCACAGCGGCTTGCAGGAATCGGCATAGGCAGATTCCAGCTTTTGGGAAAAGTCCAGGCAGGGATTCATATCGCGCCTCCGTTCGATCAAAAATGAACAGTTCAAATATGAACTAAATGATACCTCATGCAAAGCAAAATGTCAAGTAAAATGTCAAGCAAAAAAGCACCTCGACGAGGTGCTTTTTCTCAAAATAAAACGCAGCGGGCCTGTAAGCCGGGTTCTGTAGTCGGCAGCCATCTATCTGGGACGGACATTGCTGCCCGCCTCAAGCCACCTGTCCGGAGATTGGCCGAGCAAGCCGTAGCCCCCGAGTCGGTGTTGCTTCGGATAGAGTTTACAGGACGGAACTGTTACCAGCCCCGCCGGTGGGCTCTTACCCCACCTTTCCACCCTTACCGCGCAAAAGCGCGGCGGTCTCTTTCTGTTGCACTTGTCCGGCGGTCGCCCGCGGCCGATGTTATCGGTTATCCTGCTCTGTGAAGCCCGGACTTTCCTCACGGGGTCGCCCCCGCGCGGCTGCCCGGCCCGCTGCCGCTTTATTGTATCAACAACGGGAGGGAATGTCAAGGGCGCCGCCTTATCGTTTCCGGCCGTGGAGCACGGGCGAAAGGGGCTTGTAGATCACAAAGGCGATGGCGGCGGTCAGCGCCTCCTTTACCAGTGTGAAGGGTACATTAAAGGTCAAAAGGGCATCAAACAGGCCGTTGCAGCTGGGATTGATTGCCTGATACATACCGATGATGGATTCCATGGGGATCATCCTGCCAAAGAGGGGATAGGTGAGGTAATAATTGTGGGGCAGGCTGTAAGCCGCGCACACCACGCAGCCAACCAGCGAGGCGATGAGAGCGCCCTTGCGGGTCTTCATCTTCTGATAGATCAGACCGGCGGGCAGCACATAGGCCACGCCCAGCAGGAAGTTGGACAGCTCCCCCACGCCCCCGGTGGTGCCGCCCATGAACAGATGCAGCAGGTTTTTCACCAGACACACCGCCACGCCGGAGGCGGGGCCATAGGCAAAGGTGGCCAGCAGGGCCGGCAGCTCGGAAAAGTCCAGCTTGACAAAGGTGGGCATGACGGGGATGCTCAGCTCGATGAACATGAGGAGGAAGCCGACGGCGCTGAGCATGGCCACGCCGGCGGTTTTGCGGGTGCGGGTGATCGTTTGAGACATAGGTTCCTTTCCGGCGGAGAAAGGCTGGCTCCCCGCCAGACATGGCTGTGGATTTTTACGAAAAAAGGCCCTGCTTTCCCCAAAAGGGCATAGCAGGGCACAACTTCGCAAAGCCATATCTTCTTCCATCCAGACTATACTGTCGGTCCCGGAATTACACCGGGTCAGCTCCTTTCGGAGGTCGCGGACTGTCACCGCCGGTGGGGACTTTCACCCCGCCCTGAAGATCTTTACGGCATCATGATAGCATGGACACAGGCCCCTGTCAAGGGGTCACAAAACGGCATTTCCCCGGAAATAGACCTGACGCAGCTGCCAGTCGCCGTCGCACAGCACCAGATCGGCCTCCCGGCCGGGAGCGATCACGCCGCAGCAGTCCGCCAGCCCGGCGCTTTTGGCGGGGATGAGGGTGGCTGCCGCCACGGCCTGGTCCTCCGGCACACCGGCCCGGATGAGGTTGATCATGCCGTCCCAGGCGAAGGTCACCGAGCCTGCCAGCGTACCGTCGGCCAGCGTGGCCCGGGGACCACGGACGGTGACCGCCTGCCCGCCGAGACTGTATTCCCCGTCGGCCAGCCCGCAGGCGGCCATGGAGTCGGAGATCACCAGCCCCCGCTCCCCCAGCAGCTGAAAGGCCAGCCTGAGCACGGCGGGGTGGATGTGGATGCCATCGCAGATGACCTCTGCCAGACAGCTGCCGCCAAGGGCCGCACCCACCAAACCGGGCTCCCGGTGCTGAAGGCCGGTCATGGCATTGAACAGATGGGTCACCTGGGTGGCACCGGCGGCAAAGCCCCGGTTTGCCTGGTCATATCCGGCGGGGGTGTGGGCCAGCGTCACCCGGCAATGGGAGGCGGCGGCGCGGATGAAATCCTCCGCACCCGCCAGACAGGGATCCACCGCCACCACACGGATGCGCCCGGCGGCGGCCTCGTTCAGCTGGCGGAAAAAGGCGGGGTCGATGGGGGAAAGACAGCGGGCGTTGTGAGCGCCCTTTTTCTCCGGGCCGAAAAACGGCCCTTCCAGATAAATGCCCCGGATGGGCGCTTCTGCCTTCCCGCAGCGTGCGGCCGCCTCCAGCAGCAGCGGGCGGGGGTTGGTCATCAGGGTGGCCAGCACCGAGGTGACGCCGTGACGCAGGTAGCAGCGGCACATTTCGGCCAGCTGCACCTCGTCTGCGTGGTCAAAGTCATATCCGGCGCAGCCGTGGGTGTGGATATCCACCAGCCCGGGCAGCACCCGCAGCCCGGTGCAGTCCTCACCGGGGCCAGACGCTTCCCCCAGGGCGGCGATGACGCCGTTTTCCACCGACAGGTCACACCGACGGAAGCGCCCGTCCACAAACACAAGGGCATTTTTCAGGATCATATCACCGCGCCTCCGTTATCTGGCGGAATAGAGCGCCACCAGCTGCTTCATACACTCCACCGCCAGATCCATTTCCTCTACGCAGCAGTATTCCAGCTTGCCGTGGAAGTTGCCGCCGCCGGTACCCAGATTGGGACAGGGCAGCCCCATAAAGGACAGCCGCGCGCCGTCGGTACCGCCCCGGATGGGCACGGTGACAGGCTCCACGCCGGTGCGGCGGATGGCCTCCAGCGCATTGTCCACCAGATGCCGGTGGGCGGCGATCTGTCCCGCCATGTTCTGATAGGAATCCCGGATGGTCACCTCCACCGTTCCCGCGCCGTATTTCCGGTTGAGGAAGGCGGCGGCCGCCCGGGCATCGTCCTTCTTGCGCTCCAGCAGATCGGCATCGTGATCCCGCAGGATGTAGCTCATCCGGGCGTTTTCCACATCCCCCGCCATATCGGTCAGGTGGAAGAAGCCCTCGTACCCCTCGGTGAACTCCGGCCTCTGCTGCGGGGGAAGGAGTCCCTCGAACTCCATGCCGATGGCCAGGGCGTTTTTCATCTTGTTCTTGGCAGAGCCGGGGTGGATGTTTTTTCCGTGGATATCCACCCGGAGGGAGGCGGCGTTGAAGTTTTCATATTCCAGCTCGCCAAAGGCGCCGCCGTCCAGTGTATAGGCAAAATCCGCGCCAAAGCCCGCCACATCGAACCGGTCGGCCCCCCGGCCGATCTCCTCGTCGGGGGTAAAGGCGATGCGCACCGGCCCGTGGGCAAAGCCGGGATCGGCCAGCAGCTGCTGGCACAGGGTGACGATCTCGGCCACACCGGCCTTGTCGTCGGCTCCCAGCAGGGTGGTGCCGTCGGTGACCATCAGGCTTTTGCCCCGGCAGCGCAGCAGCTCGGGGAACTCGGCGGGAGAAAGCACCGCGCCGGAGCCGGTGAGCACGATGTCGCCGCCGTCATAATTCTCCACGATGCGGGGCTTGATGTCCCACGAGGGCACATCGTCTACCACATCCATGTGGGCGATAAAGCCCAGCACCGGGCCGTGATAATCGGGGATGTTGCCGGGGACGGTGGCGTACAGGTAGCCGTTTTCATCCAGCCGTACCTGCTCCAGTCCCAGTCCGCGCAGCTCCTGCTCCAGCGCGCGGGCAAATACCAGCTGCTTTTCGGTGCTGGGACAGGTCTGGGAGGCACCGTCGGAGGCGGTGTCATAGGTTACATAGTTCAGCAGTCTTTCATAGGGACGCATGGCGATCTCCTCCTGTTATATCGATGATGTTTGGTCGTGTGCTCCGGGTCAGTTCAGATCCAGCATACGGCGATAGGGCGTCAGGCTGACGGGTATGGTGTACCGACCGGGATTTTTCCTGGTCAGTTGGAAGGGCTGGGTGTAAAACAGAAAGCCCTCTGTGGTGAGGGCATAGCCGTCGGAAAACTCCTCCAGCGTGCGCTCCTCCGGCGTGGTGACCTCCACCTGGCTGTCCTCGCACCAGCTGAGAATATCTGCCAGCAGCTGGGGCGCAGCCGTCTCATAATTGGTGCCCAGCAGGGTGCTGAGGGAAAGCACCCAGCCGTTGTCCAGCAAAAAGACCTGCGCCTGAGAGTATTCCTCCCGCTGTCCGCCCTCCTCCACCGTAAAGTCGCAGCGGATGCACAGATACCCCTCCGGCGCTTCCAGCAGCTCATAGCTGATGCGCACGGCATAGGTATCGTCTGTCTCGGTGACGGTGTCCCAGCCCTCTCCGTAGTGGGACTTGGCGGCGGAGAACAGGCTGTCGGCATCCTGACTCAGGCCCGCCAGCTCGTTGCGGTAATAATCATTGATCCGCTGGAAGCTCTGAGCCTTCTGCCCGTCGGT
>CAZDUQ010000098.1:0-5322 GCA_964508665.1 uncultured Oscillospiraceae bacterium
GCTTCACGCCGGTGATGGCGAAGATGATGAACACGTTGGCGTAACCGGCGTTGGTAATGAAAATCTTGGAGCCGTTGAGGACCCAGTCGCCGTTTTCGTTCTTCACGGCGGTAGTCTGCTGGCCCTGGGCATCGGTACCTGCGCCGGGCTCGGTCAGACCGAAGGCGCCGATCCACTCGCCCGCGCACAGCTTGGGCAGATACTTCATCTTCTGTTCCTCGGTACCATGCTCAAAGATGGGAGCGCAGCACAGAGAGGTGTGAGCAGAGACGACAACGGCGGTGGTGCCGCAGACCTTGGCCAGCTCTTCCACGGCCATGGCATAGGCCAGCACGTCCGCGCCGGCGCCGCCATACTGCTTGGGGAAGTAGATGCCCATCATGCCCAGCTTGGCCATCTTCCGGACGGTCTCCATGGGGAAGCGCTCTTCCTCATCGATCTCCTCGGCCAGGGGCTTGACTTCGGTCTCCGCAAACTCACGGTACATTTTGCGGAGCATCTCATGCTCTTTGCTCAAAACGAAATCCATAAATTACCCTCCTTGCGTTTTCACGCAATATTTCAAATTTTGCGAACCAAAAATTATTTGTTGTAGTCGTAGAAGCCGACCTTGGTCTTGCGGCCCAGCTTGCCGCTGCGGACCATCTTGCGCAGCAGGCTGTAGGCGCGATACTTGCTGTCGTGAGTCTCATTGTACAGCACATCCATAATGCTCAGGCAGACATCCAGACCGATCAGGTCGCCCAGCTCCAGGGGGCCCATGGGATGGTTGGCGCCCAGCTTCATGGCGGTGTCCACATCGGCCACGGAGGCCACGCCGGATTCCACCAGGCCAACGGCCTCGTTGACCATGGGGATCAGGATGCGGTTAACAACGAAACCGGGGGCTTCGCTGACTTCAACGGGGGTCTTGCCCAGCTCAACAGACAGATCCTTGATCTTCTGCACCAGCTCGGCAGAGGTGTTGGCACCGGCGATGACTTCCACCAGCTTCATATTGGGAGCGGGGTTGAAGAAGTGCATACCCACCATCTCGTGCTTCAGGCCGAAGCCGATCTCGGTGATGGACAGAGAAGAGGTGTTGGAGGCGAAAACGGCCTCGGGCTTCACCAGCTCGTCCAGCTCCTTCAGCAGGGTCTTCTTGGTGGCCATGTCTTCCTTGACGGTCTCCAGGATCAGATCGCAGTCGGCACAGGCGGCCTTTTCCTCGATCTTGATGTTGTTCAGGATGGCGTCAACGGCTTCCTGGGTCATCTTGCCCTTGGCGACGCGCTTTTCCAGCCCGGCGGCCAGCTTATCCTTATGACGCTGAGCGCTGGCGGGAGAGCTGGCGAACAGATAAGTCTCGTTGCCTGCCTGCGCGAAAACCTGCGCGATACCGCTGCCCATGGTTCCTGCTCCGAATACTGCTACCTTCATAGTGATTTCCTCCTAATACAGTTTATTTTTTGAAAAACGCTTGCGAACGGTTTCTCAACGATTGACAAAGGGCTCGGGCTTGCGCTTTTCCACGAAAGCGCCCATGGCATTCTGCTGATCCTCGGTCTCGAAGCAGGAGCCAAACAGCTTTTCCTCCACCACGATGGCCGCATCCATGTCCACCTGCAGACCGTCATTGACGGCCTTTTTGCAGGCGCGGACGGCGATGGGGGCGTTGCCGGCGATGCGGGAAGCCAGCTTCATGGCCTCCTCCATCAGCTGCTCCATGGGATAGACACCCTGGACCAGGCCGATGGCCAGCGCCTCCGGCGCTTTGACCTTGCGGGCAGTGTACAGCAGCTCCTTGGCGCGGCCCATGCCGATCAGGCGGGCCATCCGCTGGGTGCCGCCGAAGCCGGGGGTGATGCCCAGGCCAACCTCGGGCTGGCCGAAGACGGCCGTATCGGAGCACAGACGGATATCGCAGCTCATGGCCAGCTCACAGCCGCCGCCCAGGGCGAAGCCGCAAACTGCCGCGACGGTGGGGATGGGAAGGGTCTCCAGCTTGCGGAACACATCGTTGCCCAGCTTGCCGAAGGCCGCGCCCTCAGACTTGGTCAGGCCGCGCATCTGGCCGATATCGGCACCGGCGACAAAGGCCTTTTGTCCCTCACCGGTGACCACTAGGCAGCGGATCTGCTCCAGATCCAGACTGTCCAGCGCCTGGTCCAGCTCACGGATGACCTGGTCATTCAGGGCATTCAGGGCGGCGGGACGGCTGATGGTCAGCACGCCAACCGCGCCCTCCGCAGACAGCTTTACAAAATCCATGTAGAAGACCTCCTTCATGATGATACATGACAAAACAGGCGGAAACCAGACGCGGGGAGGGAGGCCCCGCGCCTGACATCCTGCCTCTATTATATCGGTCTCTTTCGAGTTTGTCAAATTATAAACGATAGGTTATGAAGGCTTTTTTGCGGTTTTTTGCGAATATTTTGGAAATTTTCCTGTTTAGACGCGCTCGACGACCAGCGCTTCGCCAATGCCGCCGCCGATGCACAGGGAGGCAACGCCGTACTTGGACTGACGGCGGGCCATCTCATAGCACAGTGTGACCAGGATGCGGGCGCCGGAAGCGCCGATGGGATGGCCGATGGCGATGGCGCCGCCATTGACGTTCACATTGTCGGGAGTCAGGCCCAGCTCGGCGTTGACGGCGGCAGCCTGAGCGGCAAAGGCCTCGTTCAGCTCGAACAGGTCGATGTCCTTGGTCTCCAGACCGGCCTTCTTCAGAGCCTGACGGACAGAGGGGATGGGGCCGGTTCCCATCAGAGCGGGATCAACGCCCACGGAGCCGGTGGCGACGATCTTCATCATGGGCTTCAGGCCGTTGGCCTTGACGAACTCGCCGGAGGCGACGATGATGGCGGCAGCGCCGTCGTTGATACCGGAGGCGTTACCTGCGGTGACGGTGCCGTCCTTCTTGAAGGCGGGCTTCAGCTTGGCCAGCTTTTCGGCAGTAGTGGAAGCCTTGACATACTCATCGGTATCGAAGACGATGGGATCACCCTTGCGCTGAGGGATGACCACGGGGACGATCTCGTCCTTGAAGCGGCCCTCGGCGATGGCGGCGGCGGCGCGGGTCTGGCTGCGCAGAGCCAGCTCGTCCTGCATCTCGCGGGTGATGCCGTACTTCTCGGCAACATTTTCAGCGGTGATGCCCATGTGGTAGTTGTTAAAGGCATCCCACAGGCCGTCGTTGACCATAGCGTCTACCATGTTGGTGTTGTTCATGCGGGCGCCCCAGCGGGCAGCGTTCATCACATAGGGAGCCATACTCATGCTCTCCATACCACCGGCCACAACGCACTCGGCCTCGCCGGCCATGATGGTGCGGTAAGCGATGGAAACGCTGTGCAGACCGGAGCCGCACACCTTGTTCAGGGTGGTGGCGGGGGTCTCGATGGGCAGACCGGCCTTCAGCGCGGCCTGACGGGCGGGGTTCTGACCCAGACCGGCCTGCAGCACGTTGCCGAAGAAGACCTCATCCACCTTGGCAGCGTCAACGCCACCGCGCTTCAGAGCTTCCTTGATGACCAGGGCGCCCAGCTCGACAGCGGGGGTGCCCTTCAGGCTGCCGCCAAAGCTGCCGACCGCAGTACGGGCCATGCTCACCAGATAGACTTCTTTCATAGATAGTACACTCCTTTGAAATATATTTTGAGTCTTTTACGCACTTAACCAATTTTTATTATATTAGGAATCGCGCTCCTTTTCAACACCCAAATTGATGTTTTTTCTCCGGAATTTTGAAGGAAAACCGGTGAAATCGCTATCATCGTTATTTTTGCAACGACATTGCGCCGATTTTTGACGAGCTTATGGAATTCTTTTCACAATATTTTCTGTGCGGTAAAAAAGCGGCAGGGCGAGGAGCCGCTCTGCCGCCGGGTTCACTTGTGGTATTTGCTGCCCGCCAGGATGGACAGGCCCCGGTAGACCTGCTCCAGCACCATGACCCGGGCCAGGTGATGGGGGAAGGTCATGGGGGACATGGACAGCCGCAGGCCGGCCTCGGCCTTCAGCCCCTCATCCATACCCCGTGAAGAGCCGATAAGGATACACAGGCGGGAAACACCGCTGTTTTGCAGCTGCCGCAGCCTGTCCGCCAGTCCCTCCGAGGACATGACTTTTCCCTCGATGCACATGGCGATGACATAGCTCCCCGGCGGGATGGCGGCGCGGATTTTATCGGCCTCCCTTGCCAACGCGCCGGGACGGTCGGGTTCCTCCTCCAGCTGGAGGATCTCCAACCGGCACAGTCCGGACAGGCGCTTTTCGTATTCCCGGCAGGCCTCCAGATAAAATTTTTCCTTCAGCTTGCCCACACAGATCAAACGGATGCTCAGCATGGCCCAGACTCCCTTCTTACAGCAGGATGGGATCCCCCGGCTCGCCGCGGGGTGCCAACAGCAGACGAACAGGCAGCCCCTCCAGTGCTTCCCGCGCGGTGGACAGCGCCAGGTAGGGGGTGTTGTTTTCGGCGCTCAGGTGGGCCAGGATCACCGTTTCGGTGCCTGTCTGACACAGGCGGCGGGCCACCTTGGCGGCGAATTTGTTGGAAAGATGCCCCTGATCCGATAGAATCCGCGCCTTCAGCGGATAGGGATAGGGGCCGTTTTTCACCATTTCGGCGTCGTGATTGAACTCCAGCAGCACGGCGCGGCTGCCACGCAGCGTCTCGAAGATCTCGCCGGTGACGGTGCCCAGATCGGTGCAGACCGCCGCCTGCTCCGCACCCCGGCCCAGCACATAGCCGCAGCTGCCGGGGGCATCATGAGAGGTGGCGAAGGTATGCACCGGCACCGTCCCCAGCAGCAATTCCTCGCCGGGCTCGAACAGCAGCACGGGTGTCCCCCGGGGCAGACGCTCCGCGATGGCGGTGAAGGTGTCGTGGGAACACACCAGCGTGGCGCGGGTGTGCTTCAACAGCACCGGCAGAGCGGAAACATGGTCGCTGTGGCTGTGGGTGATGAGAATATGGCTGAGACCGGCGGCGTCCAGCGCCAGCCGGTGCAGGCTTTCCCGAAGATAGCGGGCGTTTTTGCCGGCGTCGATGAGCAGGCTCTGCCGACCGCTGACATAGACGGCGCTGTTGCCCGAGCTGCCGCTGGCCAGAGTGCAAAAATAAGTCATGATCCCTCTTTGTGTATGTACAAAGGCGGCGGGCAACGCTGCGCGCCCGCCGCCGGTCTTTTTTCAGTTTGCCTTTGCCATGGAAGGTGCTTCCGGGAAGGTGACCCGGGAGATATCCGCTCCAAGGCGGCGCAGCTTTTCCACGATGCCCTCGTAGCCCCGCTCGATATAGGCGATCTCCTCGATCTCGGTAACCCCCTCGGC
>CAZDUQ010000099.1:0-5302 GCA_964508665.1 uncultured Oscillospiraceae bacterium
GCTGCTTTGCGGGGGCCCCGCTTGAATAGATCCCCGGCAAATGAATTGCCGGGGATCGTGCGCGGCTCACGCCGCGTCGGGCCGCTGGCCCGTCGGCGTCGTCGCGGTTCTCGTCAAATATGCAGTTCTCCCTCCAGATACAGCACCGCGCCGCCGCCGATGCTGACCCGCTCGCCCTCGTCCACGCACAGCAGGCTGCCGCCCCGGGCGGAAAGCTGACGGGCCTCCAGCGTCTTTTTGCCCAGGCGCGCGCTCCAGAAGGGAGTCAGGGTACAATGGGCCGAGCCGGTGACCGGATCCTCGATATTTGTGTCCCGAGGATCAAAATACCGGCTGACAAAGTCGCAGTCCTCTCCCGGCGCGGTGGGGACCATGCCCCACTGGGGGATGATCTCCCGCATTTTGTCAAAGTCCGGCTTCAGGTCGGCCACCGTCTGCGCGTTTTCCAGCAGGACGATCAGATCCCGGGACTGGTAGCAGCCCAGCACCTTTGCCCCGAGGCACTCCTCGATGCCCTCCGGGATGGGTACCTCCACCGGCGGACGGGAGGGAAAGTCCAGCACATAGCGGCCGCCCTCTGCCCGCAGCACCCGCACCGGGCCGCTGCACGAGTCGAAGGACGCCACATCCCCCGGCTCCACATGATTCATCAGCACATAGCCGGAGGCCAGCGTGGCGTGGCCGCACAGATCCATCTCAAAGGCCGGGGTGAACCAGCGGATGCGCCAGCCGGTTTCCTCCTTGCAGAGGAAGGCCGTCTCAGGCAGGTTGTTCTCCCCGGCGATGCGCTGCATCATTTCATCGGAGGGCCAGCTTTCGCATACGCACACCCCGGCAGGGTTGCCGGAAAACAGCCGGTCGGTAAAGGCTTCTACCAGATAATAACGCATATGATTTGCTCCTTTTCCATTGTCTGCGGCTCGCGCCGCCGTTCTTACCATTTGACGGAGACCTCGCCGCTGTCCAGCGTCAACCGTTCTCCGTTCCGCTCCACGATCAGGTGGCCGCAGTCGTCGATGTCCACCGCCCGGGCGGGATAGTGTTCACCGGAAACGCACCGAACGGTCACATCCCTGCCCGGTGTCAAATTGCGGGCGCGGTATTCCGCCATGCATTCGCAGGGCTCTGCACGCAGCAGCGCATCCCGGATGGCCCGGGCCAGCAGCTCCCGCTCCACCGGGCGTTCCAGCGCCGCGGCGTTCAGCTCCGGAGGAAAGCCCCCTGTCGGGGTGTGGAGGTTCATGCCGATGCCCACCGCCACGGCGTCGCCGACACCCTCGCACAGGATGCCGCACAGCTTTTTCTCCCCCAGGTACAGGTCGTTGACCCACTTGATCCTCGGAGACAGGCCGCTCACCGCCTCCACCGCCCGACACACCGCTACGGCGGCCATGGGGGTCAGCAGCGCTCTTTTCTCCGGCGGCAGCCCGGGCCGCAGGATTACGCTGAGATACAGGCCGCCCTCCGGTGAGAAAAAGTTCCGGCCCAGCCGTCCCCGGCCGGCGGTCTGTTTTTCGGCCAGAACGGCCGTCCCGTGGGGCGCGCCCTGCCGGGCAAGCTCCTTTGCCATCCGATTGGTGCTGTCGATCTCCGTCAGGGTGATCCATTCCATGCGTTTTTCTCCTGAAGCTCGTGGTTTGCTTTGATTGTACCGCCTTCGGCGGTGTTTTTCAAGTATCCGTAGCCCTGCCAGGTCAGCTTTTCCTTACCGCCACAAAAAAGAAACAGCCCGTGGGCTGTCTCTTTCTGTTGGGTCAATTGATCTTGATCTCCTCCCACAGACCGTTGATGTACTGCTGCAGGTCGGTGGGCAGGTTGCGGTAGGCATAGGCATTGTAGCTCTCACGGAAGGACTCCATCTCCGGATAGAGGATCTCCATGGCTTCCTCGCCCATATCCTCGATGTAGCCCTCATCCTCCACCACCAGCGAGTTGGGACAGGCATAATAGGTGTACTCGGCATTGGCCACCGCCACCTCGCGGCTGAGCATGAAATTGATGAAGCACTCGGCCAGCTCCTGATTCTGACAGCAGGTGGGGATGCACATGGCATCCACATAATAGTTGGTGGGCTCGGGATAATAGAACCGCAGATCCACATTGTCCGCCTGAGCGTCCAGCATGGTGAAGTAATCACCTGCGTAATAGGCGCCGATGGCGGCCTCGCCGGATTCCATCAGGTTGTAGATCTCGTCCATCACCAGACCGTAGCGCAGGGGCTTCTGCTCCAGCAGGGACTGGGCCGCCTGATCCCATACGGCGTGATCCTCGGTGTTCACATCCAGTCCAAGGCGATACAGGGCGGTGCCAAAGGCATCCCGGGTGTTGTTGAACTGCAAAATGCGCCCGGCATATTTGTCGTTCCACAGCAGCTCCCAGCCCTGTGCATCGGCCTCGTCCACCTCGTTGGCGTTATAGATGATGCCGATGATGCCGTAGGCATAGGGCACGGTATAGAGATTTTCCGGGTCGTAGTACAGGTTGCGGAAGTCCTCACCGATGTACTGGAAGTTGGGGATATTGCTGTAATTCAGCGGCATCAGCATATTTTCTTCCCGCATACGGGCGATGATGTAATCCGAGGGGATGATGACATCGTAGCTGACGGCGCCGCCGGACAGCTTGGCGTACATATCCTCGTTGGAGGCAAAGGTGTCGTAATTTACCTTCACCGCCACGCCGTACTCCTCCTCATACCATCGCTCGAACTCGGCAACGGTGTCCAGCGTGCCCTCCGAGCCGTCGGAGATATACTCGCCCCAGTTGTACACATTCAGGGTCAGCGTCCGTCCGGAGCCGGTGACGATGAGCACCACCATCACCGTGACGATCACCGCCGCAGCGGCAGGCACCAGCACCCGGCGGGCCTTGCGCGCCCGCTCGGCATCCTTTTCCTTCCGTCGGCGGGAGGAGCGGCCGGAGCCGCCGTCGTCATCCGACAGGTTGGAGATCAGCAGCAGCGCCAGGATGACAAAGAAGATGATGGTGGACAGGGCATACATCTTGGGCGTGACCGTCTTTTTGGTCATGGAATAGATACGGATGGGCAGGGTCTGGAACCCGCTGCCCTGGGTAAAATAGCTGATGACAAAGTCATCCAGCGACATGGTGAAGGCCATGATCATACCGGTGACGATGCCGGGCATGATCTCCGGCAGCACTGCCTTGAAAAAGGCCTGCATGGGGGTACAGCCCAGATCCATGGCAGCCTCCGGCAGGGAGGGATCCATCTGCCGCAGCTTGGGGGTCACCTGTAAGATCACATAAGGCAGGCAGAAGGTGACATGGGAGATCAGCAGCGTCCAGAAGCTCAGGCTGGTGGACTTGCCCAGCCGTGCCCCGATGAACACGAACATCAGCATCAGCGAGATACCGGTGATGATATCCGGGTTGGTCATGGGGATATTGGTCACGGTGTCAAAGGCGGCGCGGACATATTTCTTCCGCAGCTTGTGGATACCCACCGAGGCCGCCGTGCCCATGACGGTGGCGATGGCCGAGGCCGAGCAGGCAAGGATCAGGGTGTTTTTCACCGAATTCAGCGTATCTCCATCCCGGAACAGCTCCTGATACCACTTCAGCGAAAAGCCGGAGAACACCGAAAGGCTCTTGCTCTCATTAAAGGAAAACAGCAGCAAAATGGCGATGGGGGCGAACAGAAACACCATGATGATGGCGGTATAAATTTTAGAGGCTCTTTTCATCTCAGACACCTCCCTGGGTATAGCGATCGGCGAATCGCCGCATCAGCGCCATGGCCGCCAGCAGGATGACCATCATGATAAAGGCGATGGCGGCGGCGAAATGCAGGTTGTTGGCTACATACTGGCCCTCGATGGCATCACCGATGAGGAAGAACTTGCCGTTGCCCAGCTTCTGGGAAATATAAAAGGTGCTGATGGAGGGGATGAGCACCATGTTGATGCCGGAAAACACACCCGGCAGACTCAGCGGCCACACCACCCGGCGCAGCACCTGCATATTGCTGCACCCCAGATCCTGTGCCGCCTCCAGCAGGCGCACATCCATCTTGGCCATCACCGAATAAATGGGGATGACCATGTGGGGCAGATAGTCATAGACCATGCCGATGACCACGGCGGCCTCGGTACCGATGATATGCACCGGCCCCAGGCCGATCTTGCCCAGCAGTCCGTTGAAAATGCCGGTATCCTGCAAAATGGTCATCCAGGCGTAGGTGCGGATGAGGAAGTTCATCCACATGGGGATCATAATCAGCGTCACCATGGTCTTCTGCACCCGTGAGCGGGCCCGGGCCATGATATAAGCCAGCGGATAGCCCATCAACAGGCTGATGACCGTGGAGATGATGGCCAGCTTGAGCGACCGCCAGAAGATCAGCAGATAGGTGCGAACCTCCTGTTCCGCCCCCGTCTCGCTGCCAATGGTGGAGGTTGCGGTAAAAAATTTCGTCACATTATCCAGCGTAAACTGAAAGCTGCTGTCGGTAAAGGCATAATAGGCGATAAAAGCCAGCGGCACCAGAATAAACAGAGCGGACCAGACGGTATAGGGGGCCAGCAGCAGCCCGCCGGAGGCGCGGCTCCCCCGCTCTTTTCCACGACCGGTCATTCGGCCTGCTCGCTTTCCGCCGGGGCTTCGTCGTCCTCGTCGTCAAAGTCCAGTGCTTCGGTGTCGATATCCAGAGAGTAGTCGCCGTAAAGGCCGGAATACTCCGACTTCTTCATGATATGGATGGCATCGGGCTCGATGAACAGGCCGATCTCGGCCCCCTCCGGGGCAAAGTCTGTGGTCTGGATCATCCACTTGAAGCCGTTGATGTCCACGATGATCTCGTAGTGGACGCCCATAAAGGTCACAGAGGTGATGACCCCCTTCAGCATTCCCTGCTCCACGGGGACGATGTCCACATCCTCCGGCCGCACCACCACGTCCACCGGCTCCCGCTTGCCGAAGCCGCCGTCCACGCAGTCAAAGGTGTGTCCGGAGAAGCGGACCTTTTTGTCCTCCAGCATGACGCCGTCCAGAATATTGGACTCGCCGATGAAATCGGCCACAAAGGCGTTTTTGGGCTCATTATAAATATCGGTGGGCGTACCGATCTGCTGGATGCGGCCCTTGTTCAGCACCACAACGGTGTCCGACATGGTGAGGGCCTCCTCCTGATCGTGGGTGACGAACACAAAGGTGATGCCCACCCGCTGCTGGATGGCCTTCAGCTCCCGCTGCATCTCCTTGCGCAGCTTGAGATCCACGCCGGACAGCGGCTCGTCCAGAAGCAGCACCCGGGGATGGTTCACCAGGGCACGGGCGATGGCCA
>CAZDUQ010000100.1:0-5172 GCA_964508665.1 uncultured Oscillospiraceae bacterium
AAGTTCGAGGAGACCACCGGAGACAGCTGCTACAGCGAGCGGGGCGGGTTCTTCAAGAAGATGAAGGATCTGTTCAACAAGGAATAAACCAACAAACGGACGGCGTCCCGGGGGAGAAGAGATCCCCTCCGGGGCGCTGTTTTTCTGCACCCCGGGCCCCCGGCCTTCGCATGTCATTGCGAGGCAGTCGGCAGACTGCCGTGGCAATCCGCATCCTCTGTCCCCCCTAGTCTCTCCCTCTGGGAGAGGTGGCACGACCAACGGCCGTGACGGAGAGGGTTTCGCGATTCTCCGTCCACGCGACCCCTTATTCAATCTTTCTCAGCCCTGCGGGGCGCTACTTTCCACCGGCGGAAAGTAGCCAAAGGCCGCCGGGGCACTTCCGATGTGCCCCGGACCCCTGACGGCCACTGCTTAGGGGGCTGTGGCCCCCTGGCCGTGGAGGGCATACCCTCGGGGGACGAGGGGTTTGGACGGGGCCTGCGGATTGCCACGGGGCTTCGCCCCTCGCAATGACATGGTTTATAGACCAGCCGTGGCATCAGCCAGCGGGGGCTAAAGGCTTGGTCTACTGGGCAGACCAGGGGTCCGGGGGCTTCCTGCCCTTATCTCGGCGGCCCCCGGCGGCTTTTGGTTCCTTTTGGCCGGTCAAAAGGAACGCCCGCCCGGCCAGGGCGCAGGGTGTGGGGCAAGGCCCCACCTCCCGTCCCCCGCAGGATAGAGAAAGATTGAATAAGGAGACGAGCGGAACGGAGAAAGAGCAGGCTCCGCGCCGCCCGGCGGTTTTTTGCCGATTGCTCTTGTATCTGTTGCACAAGTTTGTTATAATATGGGGTGATAAAAATATAAATTTGGAGTGCGGAATGAAAAAGAAAAAGTGGCTGCTTGCAGCCGAACATACTGCCTGCGCAGAGGAGATAGCCGGTGAGCTGGGGCTCAGCCGGCTTACAGCCCGTGTGCTGGCCGCACGGGGCTATGATACGCCCCAAAAGGCGCGACAGTTTCTCACCCAGTCGCTGGAGGGCATCCATGACCCCTTTTTGCTGAAGGACATGGACCGGGCGGTGGCCGCCATCCGGCAGGCCATTGAGCAGAAGCAGCGCATCGCCGTCTATGGCGACTATGATGTGGACGGCGTCACCGCCACCTGCGTCATGATCCGATATCTGGAAAAAATGGGGGCCGACTGCACCTATTACATCCCCGACCGTCTGGGGGAGGGCTACGGCCTGAACACGGCGGCCATCCAGTCGCTGTATGACGAGGGCTGCCGCCTGCTCATCACGGTGGACAGCGGCATCACTGCCGACGAGGAGGCCCTGTTCGCCCGGGAACTGGGGCTGAAGCTCATCATCACCGATCATCACGAATGCAAGGAAGCCCTGCCGGTGGCCGAGGCGGTGGTCAATCCCCGCCGGCCCGACAGCGAGTATCCCTTCCGGGAGCTGGCCGGCGTGGGGGTGGCCTTTAAGCTGGTGTGCGCCCTGGAGCAGCACCGTCCCATCGGGGAGCTGCTGGAGGAGTATGCCGATGTGGTGGCGGTGGGCACCATCGCCGATGTGATGCCCCTGGTGGAGGAGAACCGGGTGATCGTCTCCTACGGGCTGCGGTATTTGCAGCACACCAGCAACCACGGGCTGCGGTCGCTGATGCAGAAGCTGGGGCTGGATACCCGGGCGCCCACCTCCAATGCCGTCAGCTTTACCATGGCGCCCCGCATCAATGCCGCAGGACGGCTGGGCGGGGCCAGCAGCGCCGCCCGGATGTTTTTGACCCCCGATCCCTGGGAGGCCGCCCAGCTGGCCGAGCAGCTGTGTGACCTGAACCATCGGCGGCAGGACGAGGAAAACGCCATCTTTGAGCAGATCATGGCCCGGCTCAATGCCCATCCCGAGCTGACCCGGGGCAAGGTGCTGCTGCTGTGGGGCGACGGCTGGCACAACGGCGTCATCGGCATCGTGTCCTCCCGCCTGTCCGACCGGTACGGCGTGCCCTGTCTGCTGGTCTCCATGAACGGGGACGTGGGCAAGGGCTCCGGCCGCAGCATCAAGGGCTTCAATCTGTATGCGGCGCTGGAGAAAAACGCCCATCTGCTGGAAAAATACGGCGGCCACGAGCTGGCCGTGGGCTTTACCGTCCGGCGGGAAAATGTGGAGGCACTGCGGCAGGCGCTGGAGGATTATGCACAGGAGAGCCAGACCGAGGAGGTGGTGCCCTGCGTCCAGGTGGACTGCCGGGTGGAGCCCCAGGAGCTGACCCTGCGGGAGGTGCGGGGCCTGAACGCCCTGGAGCCCTTTGGCATGGGCAACCCCCAGCCGGTGTTCCTCATGCGGGATGTGCGGGTGGAGGAGATCACCCCCATCAGCCACGACCGCCATGTGAAGCTGCACCTCAGCCGCCAGGGACGGTATTTTTACGCCTTTGTCTTCGGCATGGGGGCAAAGAGCTGCCGCTTCGTCCAGAACGACCTGCTAGATATCGTCTTTTCGGCGGAGATCAGCACCTACCGGGGAAACGAGAGCATCCAGCTGGTGGTGAAGGATGTGCGCTGGGCACAGCAGGAGGAGGAGATCGACCGGGCGGCGACGGAGACCTATCGGGCCTTCGCCAACGGAGGGGACATCTCCCGGGAGGAGGCGGCCCTGCTGGCCCCCACGCGGGAGGAGCTGGTGGCCGTCTTCCGCCATGTGAAGGCCAATGCCGAAAACGGCACCCTGTGCGAACCGGCGGCCACCCTGTACCGCAAGGTGCGGTATGAGGCGCGCACTTGCCCCCGGATGAACGTGGGGAAGCTGCTGGTCTGCCTGGATATCTTCCGGGAGTGCGGCATCTTTGACTATCAGGCCGACGGGGAGGAACTGAGCATCCGTATTATGAACTATCAGGGCAAGGCCGATGTGAACGGCTCCTCCGTGCTGCGGGCCCTGATGGCGATCTTGAAGGGTTGATCCAAATGACTGACGGGGAAATGCGGGAATATCTGGAAAATCTGAACAGAACGATCCGGGAGGTGGCGGCAGCCTTTCCGCCGGAGGAGGAGGCCTATATCCTCCGGGCCTATGACTACGCCTTCAAACACCATGAGGGGCAGCTGCGCAAAAGCGGCGAGCCCTATATCATGCACCCGGTGGCGGTGGCGGTGAACATCGAGCAGATGGGGCTGGACTCTGAGTCGGTCATGGCCGGTCTGCTCCACGACACCATCGAGGACACCGCGGCCAGCTACGCCGAGGTGGCAAAGGAGTTTGGCGAGCCGGTGGCCGTGTTGGTGGACGGCGTCACCAAGCTGACCCAGATGGAGCACACCAGCTACTCCACCAAGGAGGAGCAGCAGGTGGAGGATCTGCGGAAGATGTTCATCGCCATGGCAAAGGACATCCGGGTGGTGATGATCAAGCTGGCCGACCGGCTGCACAATATGCGCACCATCCAGTTCCAGAAGGAGCAGAAGCAGCGGGACATCTCGGTGGAGACCATGGAGATCTATGCCCCTCTTGCACACCGGCTGGGAATGCAGATGGTCAAGCTGGAGCTGGAGGACCGCAGCCTGAAGATCCTGGATCCGGTGGGCTATCAGGAGATCTCCGATTATCTGGAAAAGCAGAACCACGGCTTTGCCGATTTTCTGGAGGAGACGAAGGTGCGCATCACCGAAAAACTGGAGCAGGTGGGCATCCGCTGTCAGGTCAAGGCGCGGCTCAAGAGCGTTTACAGCATCTATCGCAAGCTGTACGGGCAGAATCTGCGGTTTTCCGAGATGTATGACATCTGCGCCACCCGGGTCATCGTGGAGAGTCTGGCCGACTGCTACAATGTGCTGGGCCTGATCCACGACCTGTACAAGCCGGTGCCGGGGCGGTTCAAGGATTATATCAGCACCCCCAAGCCCAACGGCTATCAGAGCCTGCACACGGTGGTCATCGGCACCGAGGGCATCCCCTTTGAGGTGCAGATCCGCACCGAGGAGATGGATCATCAGGCGGAATACGGCATTGCCGCCCACTGGAAGTACAAAAACGGCCTACGCGGCGCTCACAAGGAGGAGACCTTTGCCTGGGTGCGGCAGCTCATAGAGAGCCAGCAGGATTCCGATGCCACCGATTTCATCAAAAATGTCAAGACCGATATGTTCGCCGACGAGGTGTATGTGTTCACCCCCCGGGGCGATGTTATCAACCTGCCCAAAGGGGCCACGCCCATCGATTTTGCCTATGCCATCCATTCGGCGGTGGGCAACCGCATGACCGGGGCAAAGGTCAACGGGCGCATCGTGCCCATCGACTGCGAGCTGCACAGCGGCGAGATCGTGGATGTCATCACCTCCAAAAGCTCCACCGGGCCCAAGCGGGACTGGATGCAGATCGTCAAGACCAACGGCGCCCGCACCAAGATCAAGCAGTGGTTCAAAAAGGAGCGCCGGGAGGAAAATATCGAGCAGGGCAAAGCGGTGCTGGAGCGGGAGCTGCGGGCCAATCTGGTGTACGATGCCTTCCAGAACGAGGAGTTGCAGAAGCTGATCTGCAGCCGGATGAATGTGCCCGATCTGGAGGAGCTGTATGCCGGCATCGGCTACGGCGGCGTGGCGCTGTCCCGGGTCATCGCCAAGGTGAAGGACGAGAACGCCCGGCAGAAGGCCGCCGAGGCCAAGGAGGCCAGGCTGGCGGCGGCCGCGGCGGCCAAGCCCCGCAAGGCGGTGGCCAACACCGGCGTCATCGTGGAGGGACTGGACAACTGTCTGGTAAAGTTTGCCAAATGCTGTGCGCCGGTGCCGGGGGATCCCATCATCGGGTTCATCACCCGGGGCTATGGCGTTTCGGTGCACCGGCAGGACTGCGCCAATGCAAAGGCCACCGCCCGGGAGCCGGGGGAGGACGGGCGCTGGATCCGCACCGAGTGGGCTGACGAGGAGGAAAAGCGGGACTATTACACCGGGGTGCGCATCTCCGGCAAGTCCCGGCTGGGACTGTTCAACGATGTGCTGACGGCGCTGAACAACATGAAGATCAAGGTGTCCGAGGTGACGGCCAAGGATCACGAGGACGGCAGCTGTGATCTGTATCTCACGGTGGCCGTCCACGACCGGGGGCAGTTGGAGTTCATCATGAACCGGCTGAACCGGGTGGGCGGTGTTTCGGAGGTCAAACGGATCGTCGCCGGAGGGTGATGATTTTT
>CAZDUQ010000101.1:0-5129 GCA_964508665.1 uncultured Oscillospiraceae bacterium
CGGGCCTTGATGGTGATGCCCCGCTCCTGCTCCAGCTCCATGTTGTCCAGCATCTGGGAGTGCAGCTCCCGCTGGGAGACCGTCTCGGTCAGCTCCAGCAGCCGGTCGGCCAGAGTGGATTTGCCGTGGTCAATGTGGGCGATAATGGAAAAATTGCGGATTTTTGAGCGATCAGTCATGTTTCCACGCTCCTGCAAAACAAATTTATAGTCATAAAATTATATACCAAATGCCGCCCGCAAGTCAAGGGGCGGGGGCTTCCGTCTGCCAAAACGCAGAAAAAACGGGGGCCGGCGGCGCGGATGGCCACACCAGTCTGCCAACCGGTTCGCAATGACAGGAATGGACGCGGAGCACCCCGCATATTCCCTGCCCCTCGCGACGATGAAAAAAGGGAGAGATCTCCCTCCCCCTTTTTTCCGGCTGTGCCTTACAGCACGACCTGCGAATGACTCTGGATGTAAAACGCCTCCTGGCTGGGCTGCCAGCCCTTCTCCTTCGACGGGAAGGCGGCATCGAAGGCGGCCACCGCCTGTTCGTCCCCGCAGACCTGACAGACCGGGCTCTCCCGATACTGCCACTGCCTGCCCGCCAGTGCGCCGGGAGTCAGCTCCTTCACCAGCAGCGCGGTGGGCCAGACCCCGGGAAACAGGCAAACGCCCATCGTCTTGCAGCAGCGGAAGCCCCGGGACACATAATTGTCCGGGTCGCCGAAGATGACGATGGCCGGGAAGCCCAGCGTCCGGGCGATGACAAAGGAGTGCTCCAGCAGCCGTTTTCCATAGCCCTGCCGTTGATATGGCGGCAAAACGCTCACCGGACCGAAGGTCAGCACCGGCAGCTCACAGCCGTTCTCGTCCACCAGCGTGGCCCGGGTATACTGCACGGCAGCGATGATCTCCCCTTCCCGCTCCAGCACCAGATCCAGCTGGGGGATAAAATCGGGATGCTGCCGCATCCGATGCACCAGATAATGTTCTCCGCAGCCGGGGATGTTTTTGTTCCAGAATGCCTCGCGGGTCACTTCCTCCACGCGGCGGTAGTCGGCGGGGGTCTCGTTGCGAATGATGACGGTTTCCATGATGATTTCCTCCTGAAAATGAAAGATATTGGCTCTTCCTCTCCGGGAGGCGCGGTGTCTGTGGCGGCCTCCCGGTCAGGCCACAGGCTCCAAGGTGTTGTTTCGTTTCAAACAGCAGATCTCCTGTTTTGTAAAATTCCGGCGGCGGGCCGCCGGTAAGGTCAGTGTATCACGGTTTACAAAAAAGTGCAAGCCCCCGGGCGCGGAACGCCAGGGGGCCGTAAAAGGTCTCCTTATTCAGCTTTGCAATTCCCGTCCAGCCAGGCGCGGGCATAAGCGCACCAGTCGTCCTCGTCGCAGAAGGACAGAAAATGCACATAGCACTGAGCCGTGTAGTACCGGACGGCCGCATCGTCGCAGTCGCCGTGCTTCCGATAGCCCTGCAAAAAGCGCTGACGCTCGGCTTCGGTTTTCAAAAACTTCTGGCCGGGACGCACAAACAGCGCCCAGGCGATGTCAAAATCCCGGTCGCCGTATCCTGCCAGCTCCAGATCCAGAATCCCGCTGAGCCGATGCCCCTGCCACAGCACGTTGGCATAATGAAAATCGCCGTGGCAGAACACTGCTTCGCCCTCTGGCGGCGGGGCGGCGAAGAAGGACTGCAATTGACGCAAATCCAGCTTTTCCAGCTGCTCCGCCGTGGGCGGATGGCGGAAGGGCCGGTCGGCCTGAGGCCCGGCGGCGGGCTTTAATCCATGCAGGCGGCCCAGGGCTTCGCCGTATTCCTCCATATACTCCAGCGAGGACAGCCCCTCGTTTTCGCCCACAATGACCGAGAGCCGCCGTCCCGGCAGCTCCCGCGTCACCAGAAAGCGCCCCCGCGCCCGGTCGTGATCCAGCACCTGCGGAAAGAGCGGCCCCTTCAGCTGCGACAGGAGCGCCGCCTCCCGCCCGATGGCTGCCGTCTGCTGCCGGGCGACCTTGAGATAGGCAAAGGTCTCCTGTCCGCGAAACAGGCCGCGCACCTGAAACACATCGTTCCCCGCGTGGGGATAGCCCAGCACCTCCAGCAGCTGAAAGTCTGAAAGCTCCAGCGCAAAGGGGTCACAGGTCTCCCGCCAGCGCGCCGGGTGGATCATGCGCGGCGTCTGCAAGGCTTACTCCTGCTCCCAGTTGTGCCAGACATCCTGGATGTCGTCGTTTTCCTCCATGACCTCCAGCATCTTTTCCATGTTCTTGATGTCGTCCTCGTTGGACAGGGCGGTATAGGTCTGGGGGATCATCTGCACCTCGGCCTCCAGAAATTCCAGTCCCTCGGCCTTCAGGGCGTCCTTGACGGTATCGAAGTCATCGGGCTCGGTATAGACCTCGAACACGCCGTCCTCCACCTGGAAGTCGGCGGCGCCGGCCTCCAGCGCCTGCATCATGACGGTCTCCTCGTCCAGCTCCTCGCCGTCGATGGCGATGAAGCCCTTTTTGTCAAACTGCCAGGACACGCAGCCCGAAGCGCCCATGCCCTTGCCGTATTTATCCAGATAATGGCGCACCTCGGCCACGGTGCGGTTCTTGTTGTCGGTGAGGCAGTCCACCAGCACGGCCACGCCGCCGGGGCCGTAGCCCTCATAGGAGACGTGCTCATAGTTTTCGGCAGCGGCGCCCGATTTGTACTTGTCCAGGGTGCGCTTGATGTTGTCGTTGGGGACGTTCTCGCTCTTGGCGCGGGAGATGACCGCAGCCAGCTTGGAGTTGGAGTTGGGGTCGGCAGAGCCGCCCTCCTTGATGGCAATGGCCATCTCGCGGGCGTACTTGGTGAAGATCTTGGCCTTTTTGGCGTCGGCAGCGCCCTTGGTCTTTTGAATGTTATGCCATTTGGAATGTCCGGACATGGGTAGGTTCCTCCGTTTATGATGATATAAAAAATAACCATAGCTTTCGTATTCTCCATTTTAGCACAAGCTTTTGTCCGTGACAACCCCTTTTTCCCGGGAAATATGGGAATAACGGCGGCAAAAGCGTCTCAAACTAACGGCACAGACCCACAGGAGGTGAGAGGAACATGGAAAAGAAATGCGGACAGAGCTGCGATGACAAGCGGGAGAAAAAGGAGCAGCGCAAAAAGCACGACCGGCCCGAGGAAAAGCTGTAACGGCGGGGAACAGGGAAAGCGGCGGGGCACTTGCCCCGCCGCTTGAACTACGATTCAATAAGTATCCAAAATATCCCGCAGACCGGAGTTATACTCACTCCTGTACCGTTTCAACATCCATGCGGGTTGCTTTTCCTGCAATCCCTGATAAAGCCACTGGTTCTGCACATCCAGCTCCAACAGCATAGCCTGCTTCTGCCACACAGGGTAGTCTCTCTGGAGCCACCCCGCAATGTATGTCAGATTGATCATACCGCCGCCCTCGAAAATGTTTTTTGTATTTTCATAGGCCGAGTCGTATGCCCGGATCAGCGCTTCCAGATCATCTTCAGAACCGCTTTCTTCAAAAGCCGCATACAGGCGCACCAGCTGCTGGACCTTCGGCAGCATGGCATTCTTCCAGTTTTCATAAAGCTGGCGTTCTTCTTCTTTTCCCTGATACCAGAACACCACCAGCCAGCCGCAGACCAGCAGGACGGCGGCGATCAGCACTGCAAGCCTTACTTTTTTCTTCATGACGTCTCCTTAAATGACCGATACAGCCGTAAATCGATAGGCAATTCGGTAGCTTGAACAGGTGCCAGAACTGCTATATATAGAAGTCATTCCAATATTAGTTCCCGTCGTTGTCAAATTGCAGCCATCATCGATCAAAGTGTAGTACAGCTTTTCTCAGCAAAACGGCAGCGATTATGCACACAATGCTGACGCTCCCTGCGTTTGTAAACAGGAACAGCCAGACCGCAAGCGCAAATGTAAGGCATCCCAAAACGGCCAGCGCCAGGGCGGGAGCGCGACGTGACAGACACGGATGCAGCATACACAAGTACAGAAACAAAAGCGCCGTACAAATGAAGAACGCCGTTGTTGTGATGATAATCTCATCCGCTGTGTGCGCGCGACAAAATCGCAAAGTCCCTATCCAGCCGGACAGCAGCAAAATTGCCATGAACAGTTTTCTGCGGCGGCTGCCTGTCAGAATGATCCATCCCGCAAGCAGATCATCCAACAGCTTATCAATTAGTGTCTTCTGCTTCATAGCGAGGCTTATCTGTATGCAGGAGAAACTACGGTTACAGGAACAATCCCAAATGAAATGCGGTCATATTCATCACCATTATCATCATAAATGACGAACGTTTTTTTGTATCCATTAGCTGTCGGTACCAATTCAAACTCGTACCCCCAGTCCTTTATCGGAACGGAAAGCAGAGTTTCATCTGTCGCGGCAACTTCTGGGTCAGCGTCCAGAACCTCATCGACCAATAGAACAAAGCTAATTGCTGTTCCATAATCTAAGCTTGAGGCTGAATATGCTGTTGCAATCAACGAAACGCCGCCAATCACCGCAAATTCCAGCACTGCGTAGATTTTTTGTCCATCATAATATTTTGCTATATTTTCAGAAGTCCATGTAAATCGTTCCGTTGAAGTTTTTGTAACAAGCTTGCTTGTCTGGGTGTGCTCATCAACATGATATACTCGGTCACGACTGGGCCCCGTTGCATACACAGCAGAGATAACGTAACCCTGTGTGTAGTAATTAACATTTACCCGCACCGTCACAGTAATCGACGTTGTTGTCGTGTTTTCATATGAGCCACTTTTATGATCGATTGATTCGTTATGGTTATTTGGAATTAGGTCAACGCTATATGTAGCTGTTGCACCGGCCGGAACTGTGAGCCTGATGCTCAAAACTCCGTTTGAAGGATTACCTGTAGCTGCTATCAGATCCTCATCCGTAACAGTTGTTGACAAGGGCAGCACACTTTCCTCCATATAAGCCAATGCTGGTATCAGCATTTCTTCCCCGGAAAATTTACGGCAAAGGCCGGTTTCTATGTTTTGAATATAGAAAGCATCTTGCTTTTCCAGAGCAAACACACTGCCAGATAGCGTTGCCAACATCATAATGACCAGGACCAAGCTCAAAATCTTTTTATACATATGGTTTCTCCT
>CAZDUQ010000102.1:0-3388 GCA_964508665.1 uncultured Oscillospiraceae bacterium
ATAGTGATACCCTGCTGCGGCTGGAATCAGTAACTGCCTTTTATGCAGACACACCTGCCTGTCAGGCGGTATCGCTGGAGGTCCGGCAGGGAGAGCGCATTGCGCTGCGTGGTAAAAACGGCTGCGGAAAATCAACGATTCTGAAGCTGATCTGCGGAAAGGAGCTTCACTTTACAGGCGAGTTATATAAAGCGTCTGGTCTGGTGATCTCCTATGTTTCACAGGAGACGAACCAATTGAGCGGAAGTCTGAACAGGTATGCGGAGCAGTGCGGGATCGATCAAAGCCTTTTCAAAACGATCCTGCGAAAGCTGGGCTTTTTGCGGGATCAGTTTTCCAGGGATATATGGGAATTCAGTGCTGGACAGAAGAAAAAAGTTCTGTTGGCCCGCAGTCTGTGTCAGCAGGCGCACCTGTATGTTTGGGATGAGCCGCTGAATTATATTGACGTACTTTCCAGAATGCAGATCGAGGAGCTGCTGCTGCGCTTTCAGCCTACATTGCTGTTTGTGGAGCATGATAAATGCTTTTGTGATCGGGTAGCGTCCCGGATCGTAGAGCTGGAATAGCAAAAATCCGGGCGTCCTTTGTCACCCGAATCCTGTAAAGCTGATAAGCTTTGCAGTGCTACCGCGTAAGCGTTCCGGTTTCCGACTCGATCAGCAGCAGCAGATTTTCCACCTGACCGGTCTGAATGTTGAAATAGAGCAGGGCCTGACCGCCGCTGTCGGTGCGGCACACTAGCTCCCAGCACAGCACCTCGTTTTGCCCGGTGGTGGGAATATAAGCCAGATGCCCGCCTTCCACTGTCAGGGTGGCGGGGACAAGGGTCTGCACGTATTCGAGAGAACACGCCGGCTCCGCCGCCGTGCGCTGCCGGTGATTCATGGCATATCCGCTGGCATCCAGCCGCACGATGCTGCCGTCATCCAGCGCCACGCCTACCTTGACCAGATCGGGATAGGCGATGATGCCGTCCTCTGCAAAGGCAAAATTGATGGTGCACACCCCTTCAAAAACGGTGTAATAGCTGGGGGCCATCTGCATCAGTCCGATGGTGTTCAAAAAAATCTGTGCCTGCTCCACGGCCTCCTCGGCAGAGAGCACAGCCGTCCCTGGTTCCCGGCTGTCCGAAAGGGAGATGGCCAGCCCGCCCTGAACAGAGACAGCGCAGCTGACCGTCCCGCAGGAAAAGCCGTAGCAGGGGATCTGCCCCTGCGAACGATACTCCGGTGTCACCTGCGCCGGGGCGGCCGCCAGCAGCGCCGCCGCCTTTTCCAGCGCTTCCTCCTGAGTCCATTCCTGCTGCCCCTCCAGCGCCAGAGGCGTCCGCTGGGCGATGTGGTCGGAATAGGGCCCGTCATAAATCAGCGAGGCGTATTCCGGAAACTCATCGTTGACGGCGGCCAGCCGTTGCCCAAGCCCGTCAGCCTCCTCCGCGATGTCCTCTGCGGAGAGGGACAGACTGCCGGTGTCGGCTGCCGCCTTCAGTGTGCTGATCTGCGACAGCATCTCGGCGGCGTTGTCCCGCAGAGAGAGAAAGGTTTCCCATTCCGCTTCGTCCGCGTGCCCGTAAGCAGCGCTTCGCAGCAGGTAATAGGCGTAATCGCCCACCTGGGCGAGGTAGGTCTCCACGCTCTCCAACCGCCGGTCGCCCAGCGGGATGGCCGCCAGCGCGGCGGTGGCCGTCTGGCTTTCCTTCCATACATCGGCGGCCAGCGTTTGACGCATCGCCCCCTCCGGAAGATACCGGGCCTTTTCCAGCGCCGTCTCAATCTGCTCCAGACCGTGCAGCAGCGCGGACAGACCCTGAGCCTGCCGGGCCTCGGACAGCCGGGCCTGCGTCCCACAGCGGCGGGCATAATAGATCGTACAGCCGCCAAGGATCACGGCCAGTGTCAGAAAAAAGCCGCACAGGCGGGTCAAAGCAGGTCTTTCCATGCAAACGCCCTCCTTTTTTCCATAGTGTTGCCTTCTTCACAGAAAATATACCGAAATGATGGCACGGAAAGGTTGCCTGTCACGCAAAAAGATGCTATAATCATTCTATCTGCAAGTATCTGCAACAGAAAAAGTCCGCACAGCAGAAAAGGAGACGATCAACTATGGCAGAAGCAGCCGTTGAAAAGAAAAAAGTCGTTCTCAGCGGGATCCAGCCCTCGGGCGATCAGTTCACGCTGGGGAATTATATTGGCGCGATCCGCAACTGGGCCATCATGCAGGATGCGTTCGATTGCATCTATATGGTGGCAAATGAGCATTCCATCACCGTTCGACAGGAGTCGGCCAAGCTGCGGGAGAACACCTATCGGGCGCTGGCCAGCCTGCTGGCCGCCGGTATCGATCCGCAGAAAAGCGTGATTTTTGTCCAGAACCAGGTCCCGGCCCACGCGGAGCTTGCCTGGATTTTGAACTGCTACACCATGTTCGGCGAGCTGACCCGCATGACCCAGTTCAAGGACAAGTCGGCCAAAAACGCCGACAACATCAATGCCGGCCTGTTTACCTACCCCGTTCTGATGGCGGCCGACATTCTGCTGTATCAGGCTGATCTGGTGCCCGTGGGCGTGGATCAGAAGCAGCATGTGGAGATCGCCCGGGATATCGCCAACCGCTTCAACGGTGTTTACAGCCCCACCTTCAAGCTGCCGGAGCCGTATATCCCCGCCATCGGCGCAAAGATCATGAGCCTGGCGGAGCCTGAGCGCAAGATGAGCAAGTCCGACCCCAATGACAACTCCAAGATCCTGGTGCTGGACAAGCCGGAGGACATCATGCGGAAATTCAAGCGTGCCGTCACCGATTCTCAGGGCGAGGTGCGCCGCGGCCCGGACAAGCCCGGCATCAACAACCTGATCACCATTTATTCGGTGGCCACCGGCCTGTCTCCCGAGGAGATCGAGAACCAATTCGTGGGGAAGGGCTACGGCGAGTTCAAGACCGCCTGCGGCGAAGCCGTGGTGGAGATGCTGCGCCCCTTCCGCGAGCGGACGGAGGATCTGATGAAAAACAAGGATTATCTGGAGCAGGTGGCCCGGGCCGGCGCGGAGCAGGCCGGACGCATTGCACACCGTACCCTGAGCAAGGTACAGCGGAAGGTAGGATTCTTTTCCGGCATCTGATGGGAGAGCGAGCGTATGAGTGAAAATTATCTGGCACTGACCAGCCTGTATGCGTTCATCGTGGCACTGGCACTGACCTTTGCCGCCACGCCGCTGGTGAAGCGACTGGCGATCCGCATCAAGGCGGTGGATGTGCCAAAGGACAACCGCCGTATGCACAAGGTGCCCATCCCCCGGATGGGCGGTCTGGCGATCTTTGCGGGCTTTCTGGTGAGCTCACTGCTGTTCATTCCGCTGGGACGGGAGTTCCGCGCCATTCTGCTGGG
>CAZDUQ010000102.1:3488-5082 GCA_964508665.1 uncultured Oscillospiraceae bacterium
TCCAAGCTGATCTTTTTTGCCATCGCCGTGCTGATCTGCTTCTTCCTGGCCATGAGCCTGATGCGTATGGAACGGCGTCATCGTCATAAGCCCGGCGAGGACGAGCCGGCGGCGACAGAGAATAAGGAGGAGGATCCCTCGTGAAACGAAAGGTAATGAGCATCTTCGGCACCCGGCCGGAGGCCAACAAAATGTGTCCGCTGGTCAAGGAGCTGGAGAGCCGGCCGGAGATCGAGTCGCTGGTGTGCGTCACGGCGCAGCATCGGGAGATGCTGGATCAGATGTTGGCCGCCTTTGATGTGCATCCGCAGTTTGACCTGAATATCATGGAAAAGCAGCAGACGCTGAGCACCATCACCGGCAAGGCCATGCTGGGGCTGGAGCAGGTCTTTCAGCAGGTGCGGCCGGACATCGTGCTTGTCCACGGCGACACCACCACCACCTTTGCAGCGGCGCTGGCGGCCTTTTATAATCACATCCCCATCGGTCATGTGGAGGCCGGTCTGCGCAGCTTCGACCTGCAATCCCCCTATCCGGAGGAGGCCAACCGCCGTCTGGTGGGTGTTATGGCCGATGTGCATTTTTCTCCCACGGTGAACAATGCGGAGAACCTTCGGCGGGAAAATATCCAGGCCCCTGTGTTCATCACCGGAAACACCGCCATTGACGCACTGAAGCTGACCGTGCGGGAGCAGTATGTCTTCGAGGAGCTCGCACTGCGGGCGCTGGATTTTTCCGCCCGGAAGGTGATCGCCATCACGGCCCATCGCCGGGAAAATTACGGCCAGCCCATGGAAAACATCATGTCCGCCTTTGCCCGGCTGGCAAAGGCCCATCCGGAGGCACAGCTGGTGTATCCGGTGCACCTGAGCCCCTATGTACAGGAGACGGCCCACCGACACCTGGACGGGCTGAACAATGTGCTGCTCACCAAACCGCTGGGCGTTCTGGATATGCACAATCTGATGGCCCGCTCCTATATGGTCATGACCGATTCCGGCGGCTTGCAGGAGGAGGCCCCCGCCATGGGCAAGCCGGTGCTGGTGCTGCGGCGGGAGACCGAGCGACCGGAGGCCGTACAGGCCGGTACCGTGCGCGTCATCGGCACAGAGGAGGAGGTCATCCTGCGGGAGGCCGAGGAGCTGCTGCTGGGCGGTGATCGCTATCAGACCATGGCGAAGGCGGTCAACCCCTACGGCGATGGCTTCGCCTGCCGAAGGATCGTGGACGATCTGCTGTACTTCCTGGGGGAGCGGCAGCAGCCTGCGGAAGATTTTCGCGCGCAATGATCCGTTATGCGTAGACGAAGCGTGGCCGCGCTGGTCGCGGCATTGGTCGTTGTGATCGTGGGCTTTCTGGTCAGCATGGCCTTTCTGTTTGCCGAAAGTCAGAACGAGGAAGCGGTCATCACGCTGCCGGGCCAGGGTTCCGCGGTGATCGAGACCAATCCTCAGCTGGAACAGAGCAATCTGTCTCATCTGCAGGCCGTGCGCATCGACCGCACCAACATTCAGGCCGTGCTGGCGAGCCTTTCCCGCCCGGAAAGCTACAGTATGGAAAGCGAGACCGTTTATTATTACCGGGAAAGCACCGC
>CAZDUQ010000103.1:0-5058 GCA_964508665.1 uncultured Oscillospiraceae bacterium
TGGGGACGCTCCAGCACTTTCTGTTCCGTCCGCTGGGCCGTCCCCGCCGCCTGATGTGGCTGCTGCCGGTGAGCGAAAGCCCATGGGAGCACTGCAAGCTGGCCTTCTGGCCGCTGGGCGGCGCACTGGGCACGGCAGCGCTGCTGCTGGCTGCGTCCCTGCCCGCCTTTCTCACCGCCTGGGCGGCGGCAGCGCTTCACGCCATGTGCACCATGCTGGGCATCTATTATTTCTACCGCGCCGCCCTGGGCGTGCCCCATCCGGTACTGTGGGCGGATATCTGCAATTACTTCATCACCATGCTCTGCGGCTGGCATCTGGGCCTTCGCGTTCTTGTGCGGGACGCCGGCTGGCCGGCAGGGCTTCCGGCAGGACTGCTTCTGGCAGCCTGCGCCCTTCTGTTCGGCACGGCGGCCGCCCTGCCGCCGGAAAATCACCCCATGTTTCGGGAGGAAATCAAAAATGGCACAGATCAGCGTACAGGAACTTCATAAATACTTTGGCGAGCACCATGTGCTCCGGGGCCTGTCCTTCGACCTTCAGGAGGGAGAGCGGGCCTCCATCGTGGGCCCCAACGGCAGCGGAAAGACCACCCTTCTGAAGATCCTTGCCGGGCAGGAGGAATCGGACGGCGGCGCGGTGTCCATCGACCGCACCGCCCGGCTGGGCCTTTTGGAACAGCTGCCGGTCTATGACCCGGACATCACCGTGCGGGAGGTGCTGTGGCAGGCATTTTCCTATCTGGAAGGAATGGGAGAGGAAATGCGCCGCATGGAGGCCCTGATGGCCGACGGTCAGGCGGTGGATCTGAACCGCTACAGCCGCCTCCAGACCGCCTTTGAAATGGGGGGCGGGTACGACCTTCAGGTGGCCTATGACCGCATGACCGGCGGCTTGAAGATCGACGCCGCCATGCAGCAGCGGCCCTTTATGAGCCTGTCGGGCGGCGAAAAGACCCGGGTCAATCTGGCCCGACTGATGCTCTCCGGCACCGACCTGCTGCTGCTGGACGAGCCCACCAACCATCTGGACATGGACTCCATCGAGTGGCTGGAAGGCTATCTGAAAAGCTTCCGCGGCGCGGTGCTCATTGTCTCCCACGACCGGTATTTTCTGGACAATGTCACTACCCGCACGCTGGAGCTGCGGGAGGGGCAGATCGTCAGCTGGCCGGGCAATTATACCTACTTCACCGAAAAACGGGACGAGCTGGCCCGCCAGCTGGAGGCCGCCAAGCGCCGCCAGGACAAGGAGATCGCCCGGCTGGAAAAGGCCGTTGGCAATCTGCACCTGTGGGCCTTTATGGGCAACGACGCCCTGCACAAGCGGGCCTTTTCCATGCAGAAGCGCATCGACCGGATGGAGCGTATCCAGACCATCCGCAGGGAACGCAAGATGAAAAATCAGTTCAATCTGGCCGCCCAGTCGGGAGAGGATGTCTTCGCCATCGAAAACCTCTCGGTGGGCTATGGCACGCCGCTGGTGCGGGATTTTACCTCCATGGTCTATCGGGGGGAACGCATCGCCATCCTCGGCCCCAACGGCTGCGGCAAGACCACCCTGCTCACCACCCTGCTGCACCTGCTGCCGCCCCTCTCCGGCCGGGTGTATGACGGCGTGGGCGTCCAGCCGGGGTATCTGCCCCAGAACGTCTCCTTCGATCACCCGGAGCGCAATCTGGTGGACACCCTGCTGTTCGAGACTAACTGCTCCGCCCAGGCGGCCCGGGACCGTCTGGCCGCCTTTAACTTCAAGGGCGAGGAGGTCTTCAAAACGGTGAGCGTCCTTTCCGGCGGCGAAAAGACCCGGCTCAAGCTGTGCCTGTTCATGTACCAGAAGATCAACACCCTCTTTCTGGACGAGCCCACCAACCATCTGGACATCCTCTCCCGGGAGTGGGTGGAGGACGCCATCGACGACTTCTCCGAGACCATGATCTTCGTCTCCCACGACCGCTATTTCATCGACCGCTTCGCCACCCGCATCTGGCTGGTGGAGGACGGAACGATCACCGATTTCGAGGGCGGGTATCAGGATTTCCGTGTCCACCGTCAGCGGATGGAGCAGGTGGCCGCCGCCCGCCGGGAAAAAGAAAAGAAGGCCGAAAAGGCCGAAAAAGCCGGCGCGGACAAGCCCAAAAGCGACAACCTCCGTCAGCGGGAAAACGAAAAAAAGCGCCGGGAACGGCAGAAGCAGATCGCGGCGCTGGAAAAGCAGCTGGAGCAGCTGGAAGCCGACATGGCCGCCTGCCCGGCAGAGGATTACGTCCGGCTGGGGGAGCTGTTTGCCCAAAAGGAGCAGGCCGAGGAGGCCCTGCTGCTGCTGTATGAGGAAGAGGAGGGCTGAGCCATGCCGAAGGGTCAAAATCAAAAGGCCAAGCTGCTGCATCTGGCCCGCATCCTCAACGCCCAGACCGATCAGGAGCATCCCATGTCCCTGCACCGGATGATGGAGCTGCTGGGGGCCCAGGGGGTGGAGGTGCGGGATCGCAAAAGCCTGTACGACGATCTGGAGACCCTGCGGGTCTGCGGTCTGGACATCGAGATGACCCGAGAAGGCCGTCAGGTGGGCTATTATGTAGCCTCCCGCCCCTTTGAGCTGCCCGAGCTGAAGCTTCTGGTGGACGCAGTCCAGTCCTCCCGCTTCATCACCCGGAAAAAGACCGATCAGCTCATCAAAAAGCTGGAAAGCCTCACCTCGGTGCATCAGGGTCGTCAGCTCCAGCGGCAGGTCTATGTCACCGGCCGGGTGAAATCCATGAACGAAAGCATCTATTATTCGGTAGACGCCCTGCACGAGGCCATCGACGGCAATCGGCAGATCCGCTTCCACTACTTCGAATGGGCCCTTGGCCGGGGCCGGGAACGGGTGGAAAAGCGTCTGCGGCGAAACGGCGACTGGTATACCGTCAGTCCCCGCGCACTGATCTGGGATAACGAAAACTACTACCTGGTGGCCGCCGATGCCGCCACCGGCGAGACCCGCCACTATCGGGTGGACAAAATGCAGGATCTGCAGGTGCTCCCCCTCCCCCGCGCAGCTTTCCCCGCCCCCTTCGACCCGGCGGTCTATGCCCGCAGCCTGTTCGGGATGTACCACGGCCCGGAGGAGACCGTCAAGCTGCGGTTTGAAAACAGTCTCATCGGCGTGGTGGCCGACCGCTTTGGCCGGGAGGTCTTTCTGTCGCCCGACGGCGATGAGCACTTCACCGTTACCGCCCGGGTATCAGTCTCTCCCCAGTTTCTGGCCTGGGTGTGCTCCTTCGGCCCCCGGGCACAGCTCCTTCAGCCGCAGAGCGTGCGGCAGCAATTTTTGGAATTTCTTCAGGAAACCGAGGCGCAATATCTGTGATAAAAGCCATTCTCTTTGACCTGGACGGCACCCTGGTCAACAGCATCTTCGACATCGCCGCTGCCATGAATCACGCGCTGGAGAGCCTCTCCCTGCCCACCTTTCCGGTGGAGCAGTATTACAAAATGGTGGGCAACGGCATGAAAAATCTCTGTCTCCGCGCCCTGCCGGAGGACCGTCAGGCCCTCTGCCCGGAGCTTTTGCAGCGCTACAATGCCCGCTATCTGGCTCACTGCTGCGACAAGACCCGGGTCTATGACGGCGTCCCCGCCCTGCTGGAGGGGTTAAAAAAGGAGGGCCTGCGTCTGGCCCTCATCACCAACAAGCCCGCCCCGCAGACCCGGAATGTGATGGACACGCTGCTGCCCGGCGCGCCGCTGGATGTGGTCTGGGGGCAGCAGCCCCCCTTTGCCGTCAAGCCCAACCCCGCCGTCTACCGCCATGTGTGCGCCCTGCTGGGCGTAGCCCCGGAGGAGACCGTCTATTGCGGCGACAGCGATGTGGACATCCGCTTTGCCCACAATGCCGGCGCCCTCGGTCTGGGCTGCCGGTGGGGCTTCCGCGGGGAAGCCGAGCTCCGCGCCGCCGGTGCCGATCTGCTGGCCCAGCGGCCGGGAGACATCCTGCCCCTGCTCCGGGAGGCCAAATTTTTATGATCGAGCTTTTCTATCAGGATCCCCACCTGCTGGTGTGCCTCAAGCCCTCCGGCCTGCTGTCTCAGGGCGAAGGCCCCGACTGTCTGCCGACTTTGCTTTCCGCTCAGTGCGGCGGGCAGGTCTTTCCCATTCACCGTCTGGATCGGGCCACCGCCGGCCTGATGGTCTTCGCCCGCTCCCCCCGCGCCGCCGCAGCGCTGTCCCGCGCCGTTCAGGAGGGACAGCTGAAAAAGGAATATCTGGCCCTGATCTCCGGCAGTCCCGCCTCCGCGGAGGGGGAGATGACCGATCTTTTGTTCAAGGACAGCCGCCGGGACAAGGTCTTTGTGGTGCAGCGGCCACGCAAGGGCGTGCGGGAGGCCCGCCTGACCTATCGCACCCTGCATATCGGCGGCACGGCGGAAGCGCCGGTGTCGCTGGTGCGCGTCTGTCTGGACACCGGCCGCACCCATCAGATCCGGGTGCAGTTTTCCTCCCGGGGGATGCCCCTGCTGGGGGACGGCAAGTACGGCAGCCGGGTAAAATGCCCTCTGGCGCTGTTCTCCTGCGCCCTGACTTTTCCCCATCCCGTCACCGGGCAGCTTCTGCGCTTCTCCGCCCTGCCGCCCGCCACCCCGCCGTGGGATGCCTTTTCCTCCGTCCTTTTCTGAGCCTCAGCCCCCGCCGACCGGTACCACGGCCAGTCTGTTACTTTCGCTGCTCCGAAATATAGGGCACACCTTACTTTGTGGCATCTGCCAGAGGCGTCGGGCAACGAGCCAGCAGCGTCTGAAGGGTCGAGAAAGATAAAATAAGCCGCTGCGCTGACGGAGAAGTGGCAAAGCCCTCTCAGTCGCCTACCCCTCCAGCTCTCCAAACGCCCGGCCCAGCCGCGCCGCCACGTCCCGGGGAAGCATGGCATGCGCCCCCAGCGCCTCCCGCGCCAGCGTCCCGGCCCGGCTGTGCAGCCACACCGCCAGTGCGGCACTCTCCAAAAGTCCCTCCTGACGCTGGGCGCACAGCCCCGCCGTCAGTCCCGCCAGCAGATCGCCGCTGCCGCCCTTGGCCATGC
>CAZDUQ010000104.1:0-5019 GCA_964508665.1 uncultured Oscillospiraceae bacterium
AAAAGCTGGGCTCCATCAATGTGGACTCCATCGAGGAATACGCCCGGGTCAGTGAACGGTACGAGTTCATGGATGGCCAGCGGAAGGATCTGGAAACGGCAAAGGCCGAGCTGCTGAAGATCATTGGCGACCTGACAAAAAGCATGAAGGAGATTTTCGGCACCGAGTTCCGCAAGATCAACGAGACCTTTCAGCAAACCTTTGTGGAGATCTTCGGCGGCGGCAGCGCCTATCTGAAGCTGGAGGACGAAAGCGACCTGCTGAACTGCGGCATCGAGATCAAGGTGGAGCTGCCGGGCAAGTCCATGCGTGCCATCTCACTGCTGTCGGGCGGTGAAAAGGCCTTCGTGGCCATCGCCCTGTATTTTGCCATCATCAAGGTGCGGCCCACGCCCTTCTGCGTGCTGGATGAGATCGACGCGGCACTGGACGATGTAAACGTCAGCCGCTACGCCGCCTATATGCGCACCCTGTGTGAGCAGACCCAGTTCATCATCATCACCCACCGCCGGGGCACCATGGAGGGGGCCGATATCCTCTACGGCGTCACCATGCAGGAGCAGGGCGTCACCAAGCTGCTGGCCCTGAACATCAACGAGGCGGAGGAGCACATCCGGCAGCTGGAAAACTGACAGCCGCAGGCTGATCGCATAAGGAGGTATCCTGTCATGTCCTTTTTTGAAAAAATCAAGTCCGGTCTGAAAAAGACCAAGGAAAGCACCGCCGCCAATCTGAACGCGGTGTTCGCCACCTTCCGCACGGTGGATGAGGAGCTGCTGAGCGAGCTGGAGGACGCCCTGATCCTGGCAGACATCGGCGCGTATGTGGCGTCGGAGGCCATCGAGGAGCTGCGGAAGCAGTCCAAGCTGCAAAATCTGCAAACCAGGGAGGCCGTCATGGAGTGCCTTGCGGGCATCCTGGCGGAAAAAATGGCCCCCAACAACGGCTTGCAGCTGGAAACAAAGCCCTCTGTCATCCTGATGGTGGGCGTCAACGGTGTGGGCAAGACCACCTCCATCGGCAAGATCGGCGCCAAGCTCACCGCTCAGGGGAAAAAGGTGCTGTTTGCCGCGGGAGACACCTTCCGCGCCGCCGCCGCCGATCAGCTGGCCATCTGGGCACAGCGGGCCGGTGCCGGCATCGTCCGTCACAGCGAGGGGGCCGACCCCAGCGCCGTTATCTTCGATGCCATCACCGCCGCCAAGGCACGGAACTGTGATGTGGTGATCTGCGATACCGCGGGCCGTCTGCACAACAAGCAGAACCTGATGAACGAGCTGGAGAAGATGCGCCGGGTCATCGACCGGGAGCTGCCCGGGGCCAGCGTGGAGACCCTGCTGGTGCTGGACGCCACCACCGGACAGAATGCCATTTCTCAGGCAGAGGGCTTTAACAGCGTCACCGCCCTGACCGGTCTGGTGATCACCAAGCTGGACGGTACCGCCAAGGGCGGCATCGCCATCCATGTCAGCTCCACCATGCAGGTGCCGGTAAAGTTCATCGGCGTGGGCGAGCAGGTGGACGACCTGCTGGAATTCGACGCACTGGAGTTCACCCGGGCGTTCTTTGACCAGAAGGAGGAGGACTGATATGGTGCGTCATGACGGAAGAAAGCCCGGCGAGATCCGAAAGGTGACCATCGAGCCGGATTATATCCTCTATCCGGAGGGCAGCGTGCTCATCTCCTGCGGCAACACGAAGGTCATCTGCAACGCCACCGTGGAGGATCATGTGCCGCCCTTTTTGAAGGGGCAGGGCAAAGGCTGGGTCACGGCGGAGTATAATATGCTGCCCCGGGCCACCGCCACCCGCTCTCCCCGGGATATCAGCAAGCTGAAGCTCAACGGCCGCTCGGCAGAGATCCAGCGGCTCATCGGCCGGGCGCTGCGCTCGGTGGTAGATCTGGACGCGCTGGGCGAGCGGTGCATCACCATCGACTGCGATGTGATCCAGGCCGACGGCGGCACCCGCTGCGCCTCCATCACCGGGGCCTTCTGCGCGCTGGTGCTGGCGCTGGACAGGCTGAAAAGGGAAGGGGTGCTGGCCAACATGCCCCTGTATTCCTATGTGGCCGCCGTCAGCGTGGGCATCGTCAACGATATGGCGGTGTGCGACCTGGACTATGTGGAGGACAGCGGCGGCGAGGTGGATTTCAACTTCGTCATGGATGACGAGGGCAACATCATTGAGCTGCAGGGCACCGGCGAGGAACGGCCCTTCAGCAAAAAGGAGCTGGACGAGATGTATCTGCTGGCCCAAAGCGGCATCCGGCAGCTGGTGGCGGCCCAAAGGGCTGTCGTCGGCCATCTGTTCCGCTGAGGAGGTGCCGCATGCAGACTTATGTGATCGCCACCAACAATGCCCACAAGCTGGACGAGATCCGGGCTATTCTGGAAAACGACAGCCGCCGTTTTCTGTCCATGAAGGAGGCGGGCATCCACACCGATCCGGAGGAAAACGGAACGACCTTTGAGGAAAACGCTCTCATCAAGGCGCGGGCGGCCTGTCTGGCCTCCGGTCTGCCGGCGCTGGCCGACGATTCCGGGCTGGAGGTGGACGCGCTGGGCGGTGCGCCCGGCATCCGCTCGGCCCGCTACTGCGCGGGCTCCGATCAGGATCGGGTGGACTTTCTGCTGAGCAATCTGGCCGCCGTACCGGAAGACGAGCGGGGGGCGCAGTTTGTTTCGGCCATCGCCTGTGTGTATCCCGATGGCACGGAATTTGCCCTGCGGGGCATCTGCCGGGGCGTCATCCTGACCGAAAACCACGGCAGCGGCGGCTTCGGCTACGATCCGGTCTTTTTTGTGCCGGAGGAGGGCCAGACCTTTGCGTCCATGCCCCAGGAACGGAAAAACGCCATCTCTCACCGGGCCAATTCCCTGCGTCTGGTGCGGGAGGAACTGGAAAAACGGGGCCTTTGATCCCCCTATCATCACGAAAAACGAGGAAAGAATTATGTTGACAAGCAAGCAGCGGGCCTATCTTCGCGGCCTGGCCAATACCATCCCGGCCACCCAGCAGATCGGCAAGGAGGGGGTCACCGAAAGCGTGGCCCAGCAGCTGGAAATGGAGCTGAAGGCCAAAGAACTGGTGAAGATCAAGGTGCTGGAGACCGCCATGCTCACCGCACGGGAGGCCAGCGAGCTTTTGTGCGAGGCCACCGGCGCCCAGCCGGTGCAGTGCATCGGCGCCAGGCTGGTGCTGTATAAGCCCAATCCGGAAAAGCCTGGTATCGTCCTGCCGAAGGAAAAGTAATGCGTCTGGCAGTTTACGGCGGCACCTTTAATCCCATCCATCTGGGACACATGAACGCCGCCCGGGCTGTGGTATCTGCTCTGGCGCTGGATCGGCTGCTGCTGATGCCCGCCGGGCAGCCGCCCCACAAGCCCATCCCGCAGGGCTCTCCCACGCCGGAAATGCGGCTGGAGATGTGCGCCCTGGCGGCCCGTTCGATGGAACGGGTGGAGGCCAGCGGGCTGGAGCTGGAGCGGGACGGCCCCAGCTATACGGTGGACACCCTGCGGGCGGTGAAGGAGCGGTACCCCCAGGCCCGGCTGTGGCTGGTGATGGGCACCGATATGCTGCTGTCCTTTGATCGCTGGCGGCAGCCGCGGGACATCGCCCGGCTGTGCCGTCTGTCGGTGGTGGCCCGGGATGAAAGCGACCGGGTGCGCA
The DNA here is from genome assembly GCA_964508665.1 of uncultured Oscillospiraceae bacterium. Lineage (GTDB taxonomy): Bacteria > Bacillota > Clostridia > Oscillospirales > Butyricicoccaceae > UBA4644. The sequence continues at coordinate 3,676 of CAZDUQ010000104.1, forward strand.
TCCGGGAGCAGGCCGCGCGCCTGCACGCCCTTCTGGGGGCAGAGGTGGATATCATCGACTGCCCGGCCCTGCCCATGAGCTCCACACAGGTACGGGAGAGCCTGTCCCCCGAGTTGCTGGCACCGGCGGTGCTGGATTATATCCGGCGGCGGCGGCTGTATCTCCCCACGCCGGAAGAACTGCGGGCGGCGGTGGAAAAGCGGGTGTCCCCAAAGCGCATGGCCCACATTCTCGGCTGTGAAAAGCTGGCGGTACAGCTGGCGGCGCGGTATGGTGTGGACGAATACGGTGCACGGGCGGCGGCCATCCTGCACGACTGCACCAAGGCGCTGGACGAAAAAGAGCAGTTGACCTTGTGCGAAAAGTGGCATATAATAACAGATTATGGAGCGGATGATTTTGCGGCGCTGATCCATGCCGATACCGGCGCGGAGGTTGCCCGGCGCGAGTTCCATATGCCGCCGGACATCGTGGAGGCCATCCGCACCCACACCACCGGCGCGGAAACCATGACCACCTTGCAGAAGCTCCTCTATGTGGCCGATATGTGCGAGGAAACGCGCCTCTGGCCGGGCGCGGACAGGCTGCGGGCGCTGGCGCTGTCCGACCTGGAGGCGGCGGTGACGGCCGCCATGGAGCAGACGGTGGCCTTTGTCCGGCAGCGCGGACAGGAGCCTTATTACAAAACCCTGGTCTCGTTGAGACTTCGAAAAGCGGAGGAAAAGCTATGAACGACACCAAACAACTGATGGAAGCGATCGTAAAGATCGCCGACAGCAAAAAGGCCCGGGACATCGTGGTGCTGCAGGTGGATGACAAGACCACCCTCACCGACTATTTTGTCATTATGACCGGTACCTCCAACACCCACATCCGCGCCCTGGGCGATGAGATCGAGGTGAAGGTGAAGGAGCAGCTGGAGATCCAGCCCCACCATCACGAGGGGGTCAACTCCAACTGGGTGCTGGTGGATTACACCGGCGTGGTGGTGAATATCTTCCAGCAGGAGGCACGGGAGCTTTATGCTCTGGAGCGCCTGTGGGGCGACGGCACCCGCATCGATCTCACCGACCTTGTTGTAAAAGAGGATTGACAGTATGAATTACGATTACGCAAAAATTGAAGCCAAATGGCAGAAATACTGGGAAGAGCACCAGACCTTCCGCACCGATGTGTGGGATTTCTCCAAGCCCAAATACTATGTGCTGGATATGTTCCCCTATCCCTCCGGGGTGGGCCTGCACGCCGGACATCCCGAGGGCTACACCGCCACCGACATCATGTCCCGCATGAAGCGGATGCAGGGCTACAATGTGCTCCATCCTATGGGCTACGACTCCTTCG
>CAZDUQ010000105.1:0-4967 GCA_964508665.1 uncultured Oscillospiraceae bacterium
ATTACACTTTATTTTATCGCGTTCAAAAGTGGATGTCAAGACAAAAGAGCGGCCAGAGGCCGCTCTTTTTCAGAAAACCGAAGATTTCCAGTGCGCTGCCGTCCCGACAGGAGCCGGGGGCACTTATGTGACCGCCTCAGCAGCAGGGATTACAGTCCTGCTCGCAGCCGCAGTTCATGCTGCCGCAGCCGTTGCCGCCCCAGGCATTGGCTCCGTAATGTACCCAGATCACCACGATGGCGATGACCACAATGATCCAGAAGGGCTGATAATTGGAGAAAAAGCCGCCCCGGTTGTAGTTGCAGGGGGTATAGCCGCCGTTGCAGTTACAGTTGTTGTTGCCGTACATAAAAGAGGTTCCCTCCTTGTTAGATTTCTCACCACATACTATTCGCGCGGCGGGAAATTGTTACAGGGGGCAGGGCGCAGCGGCTCAGGGCAGAAGCGCGGCGGCAGCCGTCAGCTGGGCGCGGGTAAAGCAGCCGCTCTGCACCAGATGGTCGGAAAGCAGGCCGGAGCCGTCCTTCAACGGGCAGAACAGGGCGCGCCAGGAAATCAGCGCAACATGATCCCGGCGGAAGTCGTCCCGGTCGATGGCCGCCAGCTCATCGTCGGTGACCAGACCCAGGCTGCGGGCCAGGTCGCGGCTGGTGGTGTCCCAGACGAAATCGGTGCCGTCCTGATACCCCAGCGCCCGCAGGACGAAGGTGAGGTACTGCTCCACGGCGGTTTCCAGATTGGGGCCGAAGGTGGTGGCACCGGTGCCGTTGGTATAGCGCAGGCGGTAGCCGTAGGCCACATATTGCCTGCCTTCGGCCCAGATGTTCAGGTCGTTGAAGGGGGTGACGGCATCACCGGACAGGGCGGCGCTCTCCTCCCCCAGCAGACGGATGAGCATAATCAGCGCCTCCACCCGGCTGGGGCTGCGCTCCAGCTCATAGCCTGTGTCGGTGCCGCGGAACAGCCCCAGCAGGCTCAGCGCCTCGGCATAGGCGGTGTATGCGATCTCATAGCCGGCGCGGGCGCCGTCCTTCACCAGCACCACGGCGGTGTCGGAGGTGACCTCGATGCCGCTGCCGTCATCGGCCACCATCATATACAGAATGCCGGTGCGGATGGCCGGGCCGGGCTTGCGCACGCCGCCGGCGGTGATATTGAGGATCTCTGACCCGGCGGGGCCGATGACCTTTCCCGCGCCGGAGATGAACATGACGCTGGCACCGGCGGGGCCGGTAATCTGGTCGCCCTTCTTCAGGGTGTGCTGGGTCATGCCGGCGGTGAGGGTGGTCTGGGACTGCCCGGCAGCCAGCTCCTCCGCGCGGGCCAGCACAGCTTCGCCAATGGTGTCGGCATAGGCGCGGGCCACCTGCTCCCGGGCATAGGCCTCGGCGGTGGTCTGGATGCCCTGCACCTTGCTGTCCAGCGTGGCCCGGGCGGCATCCAGCGCTGTCTGGAGATAGGTCTCCAGCGGTGTGGTAAAAACGGTCTCCAGATAGGAACGGGAGATCAGCGGGTCTTCGGCCGTCCCGGCGGCCAGCACGGTGGCGCCGGTAAACAGGGCGCAGGCCGCCAGCACGGCGGCCACCAGTCTGCGATACTTCAAGGCGGTACCTCCTGTACAAGCACAAAAAACGGATGGTGTCCTTAGTATACCACAGCTACGGCCCCGGCGCAACAAAAAATCAGGGGATGAGGGGCCGCCCCACCGCGTCTCTTTCTCCCTGCGGAGCGCTGTGGGGCAGCTTGTTTCCCAGGGCGTCCGCAAGGGCCTCCAGGCAGCGGGCGCAGAGGGCGGCGCTACCCTCCTGCAGCACATGGTGATGGGTGCCGCAGATCATGCATGTACGGATTTGTTTCATGAAGCATACCTCCTTTTTCCCGGCAGGATAAAGCCGGGACGCGGAAAACGCCAGAGAACCTTTCGCGGAAATGTTCATTGGGATTTTCCCGAAAAAGGGTGTTTGATGGACAAAAAAGGAGGAATGAACCATGATTTTTCAAATTCCGGACGAAACAATCACTCCGGAAGTGCTGGCCGCACAGGTGATCCGCTTTCTGCGGCAGGAGCGTCCCCGCAGGATCCGGCTGGAGCAGTATTATCAGGGGGAGCAGGGTGTCCGCAAGGGCCCGGTGGCCCAGGGCCGTCCCAACAATCAGCTGACCGCCAACTACGCCCGGTACATCGCCGATGTTCACACCGGCTATTTCCTGGGTCTGCCGCCCACACTGACCTTTGAGCGCCGTCGGGTGCAGGAGCGGATGCTCAGAGCGCTGGAGGATGCCTCGCTGAACGCCATGCTGTACGCCGCCGCGCGGGACATGAGCATTTGCGGCGAAGGGTATCTGCTGACCTACCTCACCCAGCAGGGGCCGCGGCTGGCCCGGTTGGCCCCGGAGGAGACCTTTATGCTCACCTCCGGCGTGCGGCAGGAGCCCGTCGCCGCCGTGCGGGTACACAGCGAGCAGGGGGGCCGGGCGCTGGGGGAGTTGTATCTGCCCGGACAGAGCCTGCCGTGGGAATTGCAGGGCCAGGTGCTCACCTTTGGCACGGCGCAGACGCTGCCCTTTTCCGGACTGACCGTGACCCGCTTCTGCAACAACCTGGACCGCACCGGGGATTTCGAGCCGGTGTGCAGCCTGCTGGATGCCTATAACCTGCTGCTCTCCGGTGCGATGGACGATATGCAGAGCGTGGCCAACGCCTTTCTGGCGCTGTACGGGATGCTGGACACCACCCGGGAGGACATCGAGAGCGCCAACCGCAGCCGCGTGCTCTCGTTGGCCGACGGTGGCAAGGCGGAGTTCGTAGTCAAGGATCTGAGCCCCGACGCCATCGCCCTGATGCAGAGCACCCTGAAGCACGACCTGCTGTCCATCACCAAGACCCCGGATCTGCAGGATCAGGCTTTTGCCGGCAACGCCTCCGGCGTGGCGCTGGAATACAAGCTGTGGGGCATCGAACAGGCCCGCGCCGCCAAGGAACAGGGCTTTGCCTCCGGTCTGTATCACATCGTGGGGCTGTTTTATCAGGCGCTGACGCTGATGGGCACGCCGGTGGGCGGCAGCTGTCAGGCGCGGTTTTATAAGAATCTGCCGCAGGACCTGACCCGCATCTGTGAAAATCTGAAGCTGTTGGGTGACACCGTCTCCAACCGTACCAGGCTGGAGCTGCTGCCCTTCATTACCGATGCGGAGGCAGAGCTGCAGCGGCTGAACGATGAGAAAGGAGTGTAAGATATGCAGGAGGAAGTCATCATGCAGGAGCAGGCCACGGAGCAGCCGGTGACCCAGGAGACGGCGCGGGAACCGGACACTCGGGCGCTGGAGCGGGAGCTGGAGCATCTGCGGGCGGAAGAGCGCCGACGTCAGCTCACCGACGAGGCCCGGGCCGCACTGGAGGAGCGGGGGCTGGAAGCCGAGTTTGCGCCCTTTGTGCTGGGCGAGGACGGCGCAGACACCCGGCAGAGGGTGGAGCAGCTGGAGCGCTGTCTGGATCGGGCGCTGCGGCGTCGGCTGGCGGCCGCGCTGCCCACAGGCGAGCCGAGAGATTTTCTGACGACGAAGCCCGCGCGGCGCAGCCGCGGCATCCGGAGAATGTGATTTTTCGCTCCTCGTTTTCCTACTCTCCGCAAGGGAATGCGGGGGCTCGGAAGCGCGGGCATTTCTGCGGAAATGCCGAAGTACCTGACGGCGCGCGCGATTTGACGGGAAAACCCTAAAGGACTGGCTTCGCGTCGCCGGTTCTCCGGCAGAGCATGAGTCGAAAGGGCAACTGCTACGACAACTCTGTTATGGAAAATTTCTTTGGGCATCTCAAAAGTGAGCTTCTATACTTACAAGAATTTGATTCCGTAGAACATTTCAAAGCAGAACTTATTGACTATATTGATTATTACAACAACCGGCGAATTAAGGCAAGATTAAAGGGCTTGCCACCTGCATTACACAGACAGCAAGCCCTTTCGGCTGCTTAAACAATTTGTGTTAGAATTATTTGTCTAACTTTTTGGGGTCACTTCAATGAGTCGTGGCTTGTTTTTATTCCATAGTGTGTATATCAATGTGCTTTCGCAAAGGACAAAGTGCGAAAATCCGAACGTGATAAATGGACAAATTGAGAGCGCTTCGGCATTTTGAACAGTTTTTCACAAATAGGTAAAAAATAGGAAAAAATCGTTGAAATCTTAAGGGAAGTGTGCTATTATCAAGAACAAGTGATGCTGACAGGAAATCAATTCCGGACGGTCAGCATAATAAGGAGGAGTCTAAATGAAAAAGTTATTGGGATTGTTGGTTGCACTGGCTGTGGTTTTCTCCATGTCCACCGTTGCTTTTGCGGCTGATGCTGATCTGGGTACTTGGGACAATCCTGCACCCATGGAAGAATATGAGTACTACACAGTGGAGTTAGCAGCAGGAAATGATGAAGGCTACTACTTCCAATGGACGGCTACCAAGGAAGGCAAGTTGTTCGCAAGTATCTATGGCACGATTGATTGCAGTGTTACTTTGAACAACCAGACGAGCGGTGCCAGTGAATACGGTGAGTCCGCAGACGAGTCGTTCATGGCAGATGCCGGAGTCGATGTTTCCGTTGGTGATGTCGTTTCCATTCAGGTTGGTACATTTGATCCCAATTGGGGTCCCAATCCTGCCGGTGAGATCACTGCAATGATTTATGTCGCAGCGGTTGGCGAGTATGAAAACCCTGAACCCCTTGGGGAGGTTGACGATTACAGTGTGAACCTGCCTGAGAAAAATGAAGGCTACTGCTATAAGTGGACTGCAATCGGTAACGGCAAGGTGACTGTCACCATTTCCTCCGATAAGGATTGCATGGTGACCGTGACCAATCAGACGAGCGGCAAATCTGAAGGTTCTGAGTCCGGTGCAGAACCGTATATCGCACAAAAATCCGTTAATGTTTCGGAATATGATGTGGTTCTGATCCAAGTCGGTACATTTGA
>CAZDUQ010000106.1:0-2689 GCA_964508665.1 uncultured Oscillospiraceae bacterium
GCGGAGCCGTAGGCGGATTTGGTCACCAGCCCCTGAATTTCGGCCAGGATCGGCCGTGTCCCCTCCAGCGTGGCTACTACGCAGCTGCCGTTGGCATCCTCCGGACGGCCGCTGAGCAGCGCCGCGGAGGGATTTTGCACCTCCTCCAGCCCCAAATGCGTCATTTCAAACATACCGATCTCGTTGGTGGAGCCAAAGCGATTTTTCACCGCCCGCAGCAGCCGATAGGAAGCGTGTCGATCTCCTTCGAAATTCAGGACGGCATCCACCATGTGCTCCAGCACCTTTGGCCCGGCGATCCCGCCGTCCTTATTGATGTGCCCCACCAGGATCACCGAAATGGCGTTGGTCTTTGCAAATTGCAGCAGCTGCATGGTACACTCACGCACCTGGGTGATGCTCCCCGGCGCCGATTGCAGCTCCGTATTCAGCATGGTCTGGATCGAGTCAACGATCATCACGGCTGGCCGCAGCTGTGTGGCAGACAGCAGCACCTGATCGATCTGTGTCTCGGCGCAGATCAGCAGATGATCCCCGTCGATGCGCAGCCGGTCTGCCCGCATCTTGATCTGCGCGAGGGACTCCTCCCCTGTCACATACAAAACCGTGTTGCTTTGACACAGGGCCTGACATGCCTGCAACAGCAGCGTGGATTTGCCGATGCCAGGCGCGCCGGAAACAAGCACCAGACTGCCCGTCACCATGCCGCCGCCCAGCACACGATCCAGCTCGCCGATGCCGGTGGAAAACCGCACATCTTCGCCGCAGGTGATCTCCCGCAGACGCACCGGACGATTTCCGCCGCCGGGTGTCAGCATCGCGGCGCTTTTGCTGCCGCGCTTTTCTTCCCGCAAGATTTCCTCCTCCATGGTGTTCCAGGCGCCGCAAGAGGGGCATTTGCCGTACCATTTGGGTGAATCATATCCGCAGTCGCTGCAAATATACACCGTCTTTGTTTTCGCCATCTTACCTATCCCCTATCGTATCTCTCATAGCCGCTGACGATGGCCAGCGCGATCTTGGTTTGGTATGGCTCCTGCCGCAGCAGGGCACATTCCTCCGGATTGGACAAAAATCCGCATTCTATGGTAACAGCCGGCCCAGATAGGTTTTTCATCAGAAAAACCCCTTCAGGTGCGGGCTTGCACACCCGGTCGTTTTCCGGATCCAGAACGGCACGCAGCCGCTCCTGCAGACATTGTGCCAGCGTTTGCCCGTTTGCGTTGTAAAAAACCTGTGCGCCGCTGTACTGGCTTTGCGGAAACTGATTCAGATGAATGCTGAGAAAGGGTGCTGCAGGATATTGCCGCGCCAGTGCCAAACGGGCATTCAGATCGGCATTTTTGTTTTCACGGGCAGAGGCATCCCCGCGATAGTTCAGCGACGACTCATCCTGTCTGGTCATCAGCGCATTTGTTCCCAAAAAGCCAAACAGTGCCTGTGCCTTTTGCGCGATGGCCAGCGTGATCGGTGCTTCGCAATCCCCTTCCGCCGAGACAGCACCGCCATCCATTCCGCCGTGGCCGGCGTCCAGGATCAGATTGACCCGCAGCTGCGGCTCCCCTGCCGTAAATTTTGTCCTGCTGTTCACCGTGATCACCAGTATTATAGCAATCACCGTCAGGAATGTCAAAATTCCATAAAACAATAGCGTTTTCCAGCGAAATCCTCCCATTCCGGCTTCCTCACTCCCGCATCGCCGACAGCATCACACCACCGATGGCACCTGCCAGCAGCGCCGCAAAGGAAACCGCCATTCGCTCGGCGCGCATGGGCTGAGCGAACATCAGCATACAGCCGATCATCAACGCAAGACCGTACAAGCCGGCGGAAAGGAGCCCGCAAAGCAGCTTTTTCCCGCTGTGTCCAGCAGCGAAAAGCACACAGACGAGCGCGGATGCTGCAAAAATGACCGGGCCCAACCAGGAAGAGGCCGACAGCGGCAGCAGTTCCTTTTGCAGCAGCAGGGCTCCGCCCAGCGTCAGGAGCAGCGTCGCCAGCAGACCCAGCAGACATCCTGCTGCCAGCCGTTTTGGGGATATACCGGGCTTTTCCGGGGAAGGACATCGAGTTTTCAGCATAAAAAAACCTCCCGCATTGCTTCTGGTACAAACTATGCGGAAGGCTTTTATTTCATTACTTGCTTTCTTCTTCCTCAGTCGCCTCGGGCTCCTCTGCGACAGGCTCGGCCTCGGGGCCTTCACGAGTCTGGATCGCCCACTTCTTGACGGTCAGGCGAGTCTTGGCCGCACCGGTCTCGAAAGTGACCTCGTCATCCTTGATGGCGAGAATTTTCCCGGTAAAACCGCCGATGGTGACGATTTTGTCGCCGGGCTGCAGGCTGGCGCGCAACTGCCGATCAGCCTTGTCCTTTTTCTTCTGCGGACGGATCAGCATGAAGTAGAACAGCGCCACCATGATGACCAGCCAGATAATGGTGCCGTAGGAGCCCATGCCCATAGCCTCGGAGCCGCTGCTGGCGGTCTCTCCTTCAGCAAAAGCGGAAACGCTCATCATGCCGGCCAAAGCCGCAGCAGAAAGAGTGATTTTCTTGAAGTTGGATTTCATAAAATGCCTCCAGATCAAATTAGTTATGCTTTCATTATAACAAAAAATACAGGAAAAACAAGGCCGTTTAGATTCTTTTTACCAGCTTTTCGCTGTTTTCCCGGCGGAATTCTTCAAACCG
>CAZDUQ010000106.1:2789-4903 GCA_964508665.1 uncultured Oscillospiraceae bacterium
TTTAGATTCTTTTTACCAGCTTTTCGCTGTTTTCCCGGCGGAATTCTTCAAACCGGCCTTCCTCGATCGCCTTGCGGATCTCTGCCATCAAATTGTTATAAAAATACAGGTTGTGCATGACGGCCAGCCGCATTCCCAGCATCTCCCCTGCCTTAAGCAAATGCCGCACATATCCGCGTGAATATCGGCGGCAGACCGGACAATTGCAGTTGGGATCGATGGGAGTGGGATCGGTGATGTATTTCGCGTTATTCAAATTGATCGCCCCCTGCGAGGTGAACAGATGGCCGTGCCTGGCGTTACGGGAGGGCATGACGCAATCGAAGAAATCCACGCCCCGCGCCACCGCTTCGATGATGTTAGAGGGCGTACCCACGCCCATCAGATAGCGAGGCCGGTCGATCGGCATATGGGGCTCCACCGCTTCGATGATCTCATACATCACTTCCGCCGGTTCGCCCACTGCAAGCCCGCCGATGGCGTAGCCCGGCAAATCCAGCGCAGCGATATCCTTCATATGCTGCACGCGCAGATCACGGTAAGTGCCGCCCTGATTGATGCCCCATAGCATCTGTCCGGGGTTAACGGTATCCGATCGCTCCTTCAGCCGCGCCAGCTCCTCTTTACAACGCGCCAGCCAGCGCGTGGTGCGGGCACAGGATTTTGCCACATATTCATAGGGCGACGGATTTTCGATGCACTCGTCAAAGGCCATGGCAATATCCGAACCAAGCGACCACTGGATGAGCATGCTTTCCTCCGGCCCCATAAAAATATGACGACCGTCGGTATGGGCGTTGAAATAAACGCCCTCCTCCTTGATCTTTCGCAGCACAGCCAGTGAAAAAACCTGAAACCCGCCGCTGTCTGTGAGGATGGGCCCTTCCCAATCCATGAATTTATGCAGTCCGCCCAGCGATTTGACCACATCCTGTCCGGGACGAACATGAAGATGGTAGGTGTTGGAAAGCTCCACCTGGCAGCCAAGCTGCCGCAGATCCTGCGCAGAGAGCCCGCCTTTGATGGCAGCCTGTGTGCCTACATTCATAAACACCGGTGTCTGCACGGTGCCATGCGCCGTCTGAAATTCTCCGCGGCGTGCCTTTCCGTCTTGTGTAAGCAGCTTAAACATATGTGTTCTCCTCCGAAAGCGCCCTCCCCGGCTGAGCAGTGGGCAACGATTCTACATTTTTCAGGGTGCGCAGGATCTGCCGTGTACGAACGCCGATCAGCTTGTCCAGTTCGGCATTGGCCTGATTCAGACGGTTCTGCGTTGCCTCCAGTACAGAGGCGAAGCTGTCAAACTCGGTCTTGACCTTCCCCAACACCTGCCATACCTCGCCGGAGCGCTTCTGAATGGAAAGCGTTCGGAAGCCCATTTGCAGACTGTTCAGCAGAGCGCTCATGGTGGTAGGCCCGGCAAGCGTGACCTTATATTCCCGCTGTAGTTCCTCGATCATACCGGCTCTCACCAGCTCGGCGTAAAGACCCTCTACAGGAACGAACAGAATCGCGAAATCCGTCGTGGCCGGCGGGTCGATGTATTTGCTCTGTACATCTCTGGCAAAGCTCTTTACCCGGGTTTTCAGCTGCTTGACACAGGCCTCCACTCGTGCAGGCTCTGCCGAGTCATAAGCGTCCACAAGCTGCTCATACGCATCCAGCGGGAACTTGGCGTCGATGGGCAGCCAGACCGGTGTGCCATCGCTGCCCGGCAGACGGACGGCATATTCCACATTGGCCTGACTACCCTTTTTCGTGGCCACATTGGTGGCATACTGCTCCGGTGTTAGCAGTTGCTCCAGAATGGCCCCCAGCTGGATCTCACCAAGAACGCCACGGGTCTTTACATTGGACAGCACCTTTTTCAGGTCGCCTACACCGGCGGCCAATGTCTGCATTTCGCCAAGGCCCTTATAAACCTGTTCCAGCCGCTGGGAAACCTGCTGGAAGGAGTCGCTGAGCTTGCGGTCCAGCGTCTGCTGAAGCTTCTCATCCACTGTCTGACGGATGCTCTCCAGTTGTTTTTGATTGTCCAGCTGCATCCGCTCCAGATTTTCGCTCATGCCGCGGCGAAGCTGCTCCAGCTTTTGCTCGGTCTGCATGGCAGCATG
>CAZDUQ010000107.1:0-1643 GCA_964508665.1 uncultured Oscillospiraceae bacterium
ACCATTATAACCGTATTTTGGAGAATGCACAAGAGGGAAGACACCCTGCTAAAGCGGCAGCGCGAAAAAGGCAGGGGCTGCCGCAAACGAATTTTCCTTGACAAGCATCGGAGTTCGAGGTATACTGCAAGCATAGAACGCCGAGGTATCGACTGACAAAGGAGGCAATGACATGGAAAAGAACGGACTGGCCGGAAGTACGGCACTGCTGGTGCTGGGGCTGCTGCGGGACGGCGACAAATACGGTTACGAGATGATCTCCCAGCTGTCCCTGCGCTCTGAGGGGGTCTTTGAACTGAAGGAAGGCACGCTGTATCCCGTGCTGCATCAGCTGGAACGGGAGGGAAGTCTGCAGGGCTACCGGGCCGAATCCGCCGCAGGCCGCAGCCGCAGGTATTATCACCTGACCGAAAAGGGCCTTCGCGTACTGGAAGCCCAGGAGGCGGAATTCCGCCGCGTTGCCAGTGCCGTGGAGCAGGTGCTGCGCTACAATGCCGTCTGAACGGAGGGCACCATCATGAACGACGATATGCACGATCGTCAGCGCTGGTTGACGGCAGCCTGCCGGGACATTGTTCTCAAAAAGGAGCGTGATGCCGTGCGGCAGGAGCTTTCCGACCATCTGGACGACCACCGGGAGGCGCTCCTCTCTGCCGGACTTTCACCGGAGGAGGCCGAACGGCGGGCGGTCGCCGCCATGGGGGATGCCCACGCCCTGTGTGACCGGCTGCGGCGGGTGCATCAGCCGGTTTTGAGCCGTCTTTTGCAGATCGCCCGGGGCTGCTGCGGGGGTCTGGTCTGCATCCTGTGCCTGTCACTGCTGGTGAGTCTGATGCGGGGAGAGTCTCTGCTGCCCGGTCGGTATGAGAGCCGGACTGTCGAGGAAGCCCTGTCACGATCCTTTGGCCAAAACGATGACCCGGCCCTGCTCACCCGCAGAGTCTCCGATGCCGCGGCCGACACCGTGATCGGCGGCTGCACCGTGGCGGCGGAGCGGCTGTCAGTGGATCGGTGGGAGGGGGAAGACACCCTGCGGCTGTCGCTGCTGCTGACCCTTGACGGCGGCGCACCCTGGCACGATGCGCCCGTTCCCCCGTCTCACGCCGTTCTGGTGGCAGACGGCCGGCGGGAAGAGGTTCGTCTGTATGCCGTGGCCCGGCAGGGCGCGGTGTGCTATGCTATGGCGGCCCTCCGGATCGAGGCGCTCCCGCAAACGCTGGAGCTGGAGCTCACCACGGCAGACGGCGCGGTCTTTACACTGACCATTCCAACGGAAGGAGCGATCCTGTATGAAAAAAACGCATAAGCTGGCTGTGCTGCTGCTGCTTTGCCTGGTTATCCTGCTGTTTCTGTGGCTGCGTGCCGATCGTCCCTGCCTGGCAGAGCAGAACGTTCTCAACCGGCTGGAGCGGGCCAATCTGGCGGAGGAAAGCCGTTTGCTGAACACCCAGTTTGCCATCCTTGCCGGTTACAACGGCAGCCTGCAATATGAAGAGCATCTGGCAGCGGGCATCACCGATACCCATCTGCACATGACACGGCTGTGGAAGCGCAGCTTCCTGTGGTACCCGCCGAAGGGCCGGACGACCCCACGGGTGTATGCCTGGCCGCTGGAGGAAACCGTCATTGGGGTGGCGCCTGTT
>CAZDUQ010000107.1:1743-4865 GCA_964508665.1 uncultured Oscillospiraceae bacterium
ATTTCAGGGCGTATTTGGCGGCAAAATCATCGTAGATCTCGTTGAAGACGCTGTTTCCGTATTTGACGCCGTTCAGGTACTTGTGAGTGTCAAAGCTGTTGTGCTCTACCTCGATGATGGCCACCGCCACGTTGGAGCAGTGGTCGGAGATGCGCTCGAAGTTGTTCAGCAGATCGGATAGGACAAAGCCGCCCTCGATGGTACACAGGCCCTTTTGCAGACGGCGGATGTGGTTGTCCTTGCAGATGGCGGTCAGCCGGTCGATGACCTGCTCCAGCGGCTCCACCTGACCTGCCAGCTCCACGTCGCCGTTGAGATAGGCCCGGACGGTGAGATCAAGGATCTCGTTCAGCGCCTGAGCGATGGTGTTCAGCTCCTGCTGGGCGGCAGGAGAGAAGGTGATCTTTTTTTCATTGATCTCCTTTGCTACCTTGATAACATTGATGGCGTGGTCACCCAGACGCTCGAAGTCGCCGATGGCGTGGAGAATCTTGGAGCTGATCTGGCTGTCCTGACTGGAGAGGGCCTGTGCGGACAGCTTGACCAGATAGGTGCCCAGCTTGTCCTCGTAGCGGTCCAGTCGATCTTCCATCTCCATGACACGTTGCGCGCCGGCAGGGTCATATTTCTGCACCAGATTCATGGCCAGCATCAGGATATCCTGAGCCTGCAGTGCCATGTGGGTGGAGACGTTGAAGGATTCGGACACGGCCACCGAGGGGGAGCGCAGCAGACGCTCGTCCAGCAGGATGTCGTCGTCGGAGGCGGAGGCGGGCGCGTTGGGGGCCTTTTCCCGCACCAGGCGCTCGGTGAGCCGCACCAGATATTTGGACACCGGCAGCAGCAGCGCCGTGGTCACCAGATTGAAGATGGTGTGCACCAGTGCGATCTGCCAGGGCTGGATGCTCTGGGAGACGAAGGCCCAGTCAAAGATGGAGTTCAGCAGCAGAAAGCCCGAAAGGCACAGGATGGTGCCGATGATCTTGATGGACACATGGAGGATGGCCACCCGTTTGGCCTTTACATTGGTGCCGATGCAGGAGATCAGCGAGGTGGCGCATGTGCCGATGTTCTGGCCCATAACGATGGGGATAGCCATGCCGTAGGTGATGCCGCCTGTGAGGGACAGGGCCTGCAGGATACCGATAGAGGCCGCCGAGCTCTGGATGATGCCGGTGAACAGGGTGCCTACCAGCACGCCCACCAGGGGATTCTGGAATTTCACCAGCAGCTGCTCGAATTCCGGCATATCGGCCAGCGGGCTGACTGCGCCCGACATCATCTCCATGCCGTACATCAGCACGGCAAAGCCCACGAACACCGTGCCGATGCTCTTGCGGGTCTCCTTTTTGGAGAACATAATCATGATGATGCCCGCAAAGGCCAGCAGGGGAGAAAAGTTCTTGGGCTTGAGCATCTGGATCCAGAAGACGCTGCTCTCGATGCCCGAAAGACTGGTCAGCCAGGCGGTAAGGGTGGTGCCGATGTTGGCGCCGAAGATGATATGAATGGTCTGACTGAACTGCATGATGCCCGAGTTCACCAGACCCACCAGCATGACGGTGGTGGCCGAGGACGACTGGACGGCGATGGTGATCACCGCGCCCAGCACGACGCTGATGAGCGGGTTGGCTGTCATTTTGCGCAGCATTTCCTCCAACCGGCCGCCGGCCATCTTTTCCAGACTGCCGGACATGACGTTCATGCCGAACAGGAAAAAGGTCAGACCGCCCAGCAGGGTGATGAGGGAGAAGATATCCAGGCCTTCGTTCATTGCTCTGCCTCCGTTCTCTCGTTTGATCTCATGGTAACACAATTTCCTTTAGTATAGGCGGCATGGGTTAAAACTACATGGGGCGTTTTGTTAAAATCAGGTTAAATTCTCCGGCTTTTCGCCGTCGGGCAGGGGCAGCAGAACGGTAAAGGTGCTGCCCTCCCCCTCACGGCTGGTCACCGAGACGGTGCCGCCGTGGCAGGCGGCGCCGTGCTTGACGATGGAAAGGCCCAGACCGGTGCCGCCCAGCTCACGGGAGTGGCTCTTGTCCACCCGGTAAAATCGCTCAAAGACCCGATCCAGCTGATCCTGGGGGATGCCGATGCCGGTATCCCGCACCTGCAGCCGGGCGAAGCCTCCCTCCCGGGTGACCGACACCGCCACCGTACCGCCGGGGCGGTTGTACTTGACGGCATTATCGCACAGGTTGTAGATGATTTCCTCCAGCACCCGGCGGACGCCCGGCAGCGGCGTGCGCTGACCGGAAAGGGTGAAGCGCACCTGCCGCTTTTCGGCGGTGGGGGAGAGGGAGACGATGGTCTCCCGGCAGAGGCCGTACAGATCCACCGGATGGAACTCGTCCCGGGCGTCGGGATCCTCCAGCTGAGAGAGTCGGATGATGTCGTTCACCAGGACGATGAGCCGTTGAGCCTCGTGATAAATGGTGCCCGAAAAACGGGGGATATCCTCCGGCTTCACCAGGCCGTTTTCCATCAGCTCCGCATAGCCGGAGATGGAGGTGAGGGGCGTTTTCAGCTCATGGGAGACATTGGCGGTGAATTCCCGCCGCAGACTGTCCTGCCGCTGGTGCTCCCGGTTCAGCTCCTCCACCTTCTGCTGAAGCTGCCGGTTCTGGCCGGTGATGCGCCCCAGCAGGGGGCGCAGCTCTTCATAAACGCCCCGCTCGTCGGGGTTTTGCAGGTCGATGGACTCCAGCGGTCGGGTGATCTGGCGGGAAAGGCGGGTGGCCAGCAGCAGCGCCAGCAGCAGTGCCAGCACCAGCACCGCCAGCAGGGGAGAGAACAGCTCCAGCAGCAGCCCGGTCAGGGTATACAGGGGCGCGACAACGCTGTAGAGCGCCTCGATGACAAAAACCATGCCCGCCAGAAAAACCGCGATGGCGGAAAAAAATACCGCCTGGAAAATTTTACGTCTCATTGTGCGTCGTCTCCGATCCGATAGCCCACGCCCCGTACAGTCTCGATCAGCTCGCCGGCCCGGCCCAGCTTTTGCCGCAGGGTGCGGATGTGGACATCCACCGTGCGATTTTCTCCGTCAAAGCCATAGCCCCAGATGCGGTTCAGCAGCTGATCCCGGGAGAGCACCAGCCCCCGGTTCTGCATCAGGG
>CAZDUQ010000108.1:0-4843 GCA_964508665.1 uncultured Oscillospiraceae bacterium
TGCTGCAAAAGAAGCTGCACCGCATCGACATGGTGGAGTCGCTGAAGGCACCGGAGTAACCCCGTCGGAGATTTCAAACCTGATACGAAAAGCAAAACAGGCCCTGCCGCAGAAGCGGCAGGGCCTGTTCAGCTTATTAAAAAAGTCAACCTTGCGGCAAAATTCTGTGGGCGGGTCACCAGTGGAAATAGCCGTCGCTGGTTTTGGCGCTACTTCCGCCCAAAATGATGTCGCTGACGTGGATCGTTGTGGGTCCGCCGCCCTGGTCACCGGAATAAACTGCGAAGTCTGTGCTCATGGAGACCTTGCGGTAAGTCTCTTCGTAAGGCCCGATGATCACATCGGGCAGATCGAGGACGGTGTGGATCGTTTCGCTGTCGGTCAAGCCCGATGCACCCGTGAATTCGGGTTCTTTCTCGCTCATTCTCTCCCTCGCTTCCCGCTCTTTCATCCGCTGCGCGCGCTCTCGCAGCGCGGCCATCGGCTTGAACCAGACGCCAAACGCGACGCAGCAAAGCGTCGAAACAAAGCCCTCCAGCACGGTCAGCACACTGTCAAGGAGGTTAATCAACGCGGCAAGCAGGCCGCCGATGCCCAGCTCGTCGGCAACGATGAGCATCCCCAGGTGCAGCTCCACATAGACGCTGCCCACCAGCGCCGCCAGGATCACGCCGCAGAGGAAACGGAAGCCGTGCCTTGCGCCCAGCCCGAAATAAAACAGCATGGTGAGAAAGCCGATGATCAGCAGCAGAACAAGCACGAATTTCGCGGCGAGCCCCCACTCCATGAAGTTGAAGCAGGTCGCTTTCATGTCGACCCCCGGCATCAGCACGTCAAAAAAGTGAAGATAGGCATAGGGGCCGGACGCGGTGACGAACATGGCCAACACATTGGCCGCTAGCCACGGGAAGGCCTGCATTTTCAGCTCCATATTCATATCGATCATATGGCGGGTCCCGTCGCGGTCAAAGGTAAGACGATGCAGCACAAAAACGACGATGATCAGCAGGACGGCCTTGACAAGGCCGGAGTCCAAAAGGCCCGAGATCGGCTGCGTCACGGTGCCGACCAGACGAAGCAGCCAGGCGAACGGGGTGAAGACCACCTTGCCAAGCCCGATAAAAAATGAATCTACCATTGGATTTTCCTCCGGTTTCGTGGTTTTTGGAAAGCGAAACTCAGCAGAGCTTGGCGCCGGCGGGGATGGCGTCATCCAGCATCACCAGATTGAGCTTGTCATCCTTTTCGGCAGAAAGCAGCATCCCGCAGCTCTCCTGTCCCATCATCTTGCGGGGGGCCAGATTGGTGACGGCCACCAGCGTCTTGCCCACCAGCTCCTCGGGCTTGTAATACTTGGCGATGCCGGACAGGATCTGCCGGGGCTTGCCCGTGCCGTCATCCAGCTGGAATTTCAGCAGCTTTTCGCTCTTCTTTACATTCTCACAGGCCAGCACCTTCACCACTGTCATGTCCACCTTTTCAAAGGCGTCAAAGGCGATCTCCGGCTTGCCGGCGGGAGCCTCGGCTGCGGCCTTGGCCTCCTGCGCCTTCTGCATCTCCTCCAGCTTTTTGGGAATGTCGATGCGGGCGAACAGGATCTCGCCCTGATTCAGCTTGTGTCCGGCGGGCAGCGCGCCAAAGGCGGAAAGGCTGTCCCAGTCGGGCATATCGCAGTTCAGCTGCTTGCAGATGCGCTCCGCCGTCTCGGGCAGGAAGGGATGCAGCAGGGCGGCGGCAAAGCGGATGGTCTCTACCAGATTATACAGCACGGTGTCCAGCCGGGCGTGCCGGCTTTCGTCCTTGGCCAGGGCCCAGGGCAGGGTCTCGTCGATATACTTGTTGGCGCGGCGCAGCAGGGCAAAGATCTCGTCCAGCGCGTCGGCTACCCGCAGCTCGTCCATTTTGCTTTCCACCCGGGCGGGGGTGGCCAGACACAGGTCGATGAGCTCCTGGTCAAAGTCGCCGGGGGCACTGTGATCGGACAGGACGCCGCCGGAATATTTGTGGGTCATGGCGATGGTGCGGTTCACCAGATTGCCCAGAATGTTGGCCAGATCGCTGTTGATGCGCTCCATCAGCAGCTCATAGGTCATAGTGCCGTCGCTGGCAAAGGGGATCTCGTGCAGCAGATAGTAGCGGACGGCATCCACGCCGAACAGCTCCACCAGATCGTCGGCATAGATCACATTGCCCTTGGATTTGGACATCTTGCCATCGCCCACCAGCAGCCAGGGGTGGCCGAAGACCTGTTTGGGCAGGGGCAGATCCAGCGCCATCAGCAGAATGGGCCAGTAAATGGTGTGGAAGCGCAGAATGTCCTTGCCGATCAGGTGGACATTGGCGGGCCAGTACTTCTGATACAGCTCGCCGTTGTTGCCGTCCACGTCATAGCCGGGGAAGGTGATGTAGTTGCTCAGCGCGTCGATCCACACATAGATCACATGGCGGGGGTCAAAGTCCACCGGAATACCCCAGGTGAAGCTGGTGCGGGAGACGCACAGATCCTGAAGACCGGGCTTGAGGAAGTTGTTGACCATCTCGTTTTTGCGGGCCTCGGGCTGGATGAACTCGGGATGCTCCTCGATGTGCTTCATCAGCCGGGGGGCGTATTTGCTCATCTTGAAGAAATAGGCTTCCTCTTTGGCAGGCTTGCAGGGACGGCCGCAGTCGGGGCACTTGCCGTCCACCAGCTGGCTCTCGGTCCAGAAGGACTCGCAGGGGGTGCAGTACATCCCCTGATATTCCCCCTTGTAGATGTCGCCCTGATCGTACAGCTTTTTGAAGATCTTCTGCACCTGGGCCTTGTGGACAGGGTCGCTGGTGCGGATGAACTTGTCATAGGAGGTGTTCATCACATCCCAGATGCGGCGGATCTCGCCGGCCACATTGTCCACATACTGCTGGGGGGTGATGCCGGCGGCCTGGGCCTTTTCCTGGATCTTCTGGCCGTGCTCGTCGGTGCCGGTCTGGAAGTACACATCGTAGCCGCACATCCGCTTGAAGCGGCAGATGGCATCCGCCAGAACGATCTCATAGGTATTGCCGATGTGCGGCTTGCCGGAGGTATAGGCAATGGCCGTACTCAGATAGAATTTTCCTTTATTCATTCTTTTCACCTCAAAAAGGTAATTTTTCATTCGTAAATTTCATTATAGCAAGGAATACGCCGCTTTACAAGCCGAAAACGGCGATTTTTGAAGCAAAAATCACCGGCGGGAGACCTTTTCCAGCGTGAAGCCCCGGCCATTGACCTCCGACACCTGACTCACCACGATAAAGGCGTTTTGATCGATGGCCAGCACCTCCTCCCGCAGGCGGAACAGCTCCCGCTTGCCCACCACCGTCTGGACGGTATAGGCGGCCTCCCGGCTGAAGCCGCCCTCGGTGCGGAACAGGGTGCTGCCCCGGTCGAAGGCTTGCAGGATCATCCGGTTGATGGCCTCGTACTCCCGGCTGACGATCTGCAGCTGGATGCGGCTCTTGCCGGAGGTGAGCACCAGATCCAGCAGCACCGAATAGCACAGCACGAACAGAATGCCGTAAAGCACCTGTTCCATGGAGTCCACAAAGAAGATCTGGGTCAGCAGCACCAGCGCGTCCACCGCGTACAGCGTGCCGGAGATGGACAGGCCCAGCTTTTTGTTCAGGATCACCGCCACGATGTCGGTGCCGCCGGTGGAGGCGCCCTGCCGCAGCACCAGACCGATGCCCACGCCGAACAGAAGCCCGGCGAAGATCATGCACAGGAAGGGGTCGTCGGTGAGGGGCCCGGTGCGCTGGGCCACCCGGGTCATCACCGAAAACAGGGCCGGGTAGGAAAAGCTGCTAACCAGCGTGGTCAGGGCGAACTGCCGCCCCACCACAAAATAGCCCGCAAGGAACAGGGCGATCTGTAAAACCCAGACCGTCAGATCCTTGGGAATGCCAAAGCCGTTGCTCAGGCCGATGGCCAGACCGGTGATGCCGCCCGACACCATGCCGGAGGGCACCAGAAAATACGCTACCGCAAAGGAATAGATCAGATTGGCCGACAGAATGATAGCCAGCTTTTGAATGCTTGTCCGTTTCATATGCTTCCCCCCGAACTCCCTGGTCATTTCAGCCTGAAGTACAGCTTGGAGCGATCCTGCTCGTCCCGCTTCAGCTCGAACATCCCCAGCGAGTCCACAAACAGATACAGCTTTTTGTAGCCGAAGTTGCGCACGTCAAAGTCGGGGTACTTCCGATCCAGCAGAGAGGCCAGCTGCCCGGCGGCGATCCAGCCGTCGTCGTCGCACTGCTCCATGGCGAACTCCTTCAGGGCGCGCTGGATGGTCTTTTTGTTGATGCCGGCGGCGCGGCCGGACTTTTTAGGGGCCTGCTCGGTCTTCTGGGGCTGGGGCTTTTCCTGCCGGGCCTCGTAGAGCACGTCCAGATAGGCGAACTTGCTGCACGCCGAGACAAAGGAGCGGGGAGTGTTCTGTACGCCCATGCCCAGAACGAACATCTCGCTTTCCCGCAGACGGGCCGCCAGCCGGGTGAAGTCGCTGTCCGAGCTGACGATGACAAAGCCGTTGAGCTTGCCCAGATAGAGCAGATCCATGGCGTCGATGATAAGAGAGGAATCCGAAGCGTTTTTTCCCGACGCGTTGTTGTACTGCTGCACCGGCTGGATGGCGTTTTCCAGAATGACCTCCTTCCACGAGGCCATCTGGTTGGTGGTCCAGTTGCCGTAAATGCGCTTGTAGATCACATTGCCCAGAGCGGCGGCCTCGCCTAAAATCGTTTCGATATATTTGGCGGAGATGTTTTCGGCGTCGATGAGCACCGCCAGCTTCATTTCTTTTTCCATAAGGTCGCTCCT
>CAZDUQ010000109.1:0-4812 GCA_964508665.1 uncultured Oscillospiraceae bacterium
ATCGTGGAGGGCGAAGTGGTAGCCTCCCCCAATCCCAAGCAGCCGGTGGAGCTGAAGGCCTCCGCTCTGACGCTGGAGGGCGATTGTCCCGCAGACTATCCCCTGCAAAAAAAGCGTCACACGCTGGAGTATCTGCGAACGATCCAGCATCTGCGTCCCCGCACCAATCTGTTCAATTCCGCTTTCCGCATCCGCTCCACGGCGGCCTTTGCCATCCACAAATTCTTTAACGAGCAGGGCTTCGTTTATGCCCACACACCGCTGATTACCGCCTCTGACGCGGAAGGCGCCGGCGCCATGTTCCAGGTCACCACGCTGGATATGAAGCAGATTCCGCTGAACGATCAGAACGATGTGGATTACACCAGGGATTTCTTTGGAAAGTCCGCCAACTTGACGGTCTCCGGACAACTGGAGGGCGAGATCTTTGCACAGGCCTTTGGCAAGATCTATACTTTTGGCCCCACCTTCCGCGCAGAGCGCTCCAACACCACCCGCCACGCTGCGGAGTTCTGGATGATCGAACCAGAAGTGGCCTTTGCCGACCTGAATGACATTATGGATCTGGAGGAAGCCTGCATCAAATATGTCATCCGCTATGTGCTGGAAAACTGCCCCGATGAGCTGAATTTCCTGAACAAATTCGTGGACAACGGCCTGCTGGAGCGCCTGAAAAGTGTTGCCTTTGAGGAGGCTTTTGGCCGCGTTTCCTACACCGAAGCGGTGGAGATCCTGGAGCAGCACAAGGATCAGTTCGAGTTCCCGGTGTACTGGGGCTGTGACCTGCAAACCGAGCATGAGCGGTATCTCACCGAGAAGATCTTCAAAAAGCCGGTGTTTGTCACCAACTATCCCAAGGAGATTAAGGCGTTCTATATGCGCCGCAACGACGACGGCAGGACGGTGGCGGCCTGCGACCTGCTGGTGCCAGGCATCGGCGAGCTGACCGGCGGTTCCCAGCGCGAAGAGCGGCTGGAGGTGCTGGAGCAGATCATCGAGGATTCCGGTTTGGATCGGGACACCTACTGGTGGTATCTGGAGCTGCGGAAATACGGCTCCACCAAGCATTCCGGCTTCGGCATCGGCTTTGAGCGTCTGGTGATGTATCTCACCGGCATCGGCAACATCCGGGATGTGCTGCCCTTCCCCAGAACGGTGGGCTCTGCGGAGTTTTAAGCCATGGCCTATACCATCGGCATTGACATCGGCGGCAGCACTACAAAGATCGTGGGGCTCCACGACGGAAAGCTGGCAGGCGCTGCTCTGGTGCGAGCCAGCGATCCGGTCACCTCGGCTTACGGGGCGTTTGGCCGTTTTCTGGAAGAGTCCGGCCTGCGGCTGGATCAGATCGGACGGGTGGTATGCACCGGCGTGGGCTCCTCCTTTTTGAAGGACAGCATTTACGGCATTCCCGCAGCCAAGGTGGATGAATTCCTGGCCATCGGTTTGGGCGGTCGCTACATTTCCGGGCTGGATCACTGCGTTGTGGCCAGTCTGGGCACCGGTACCTCGCTGACCCATGTGCAGGGAGACACGATCTCATACATCAACGGCTCCGGCGTGGGCGGCGGCACCATCCTGGGCCTGTGCTCCAAAATGCTGGGCACTCGTAGCTACGACCATATTGCCGAGCTGGCTCTGCGCGGCAGTGCGGAGGCCGTGGATCTGACCATTGGTGACATCACCAGCAGCCAGCTGGCCAATATGAATACCAAAACAACGGCCTCCAACTTTGGAAAGGCCAATGATGACGCTTCCGATGCGGACATCGCCACGGGCGTGATCAATATGGTGTTCCAGACGGTGGGCATTTTTGCCATGATGGCCGCCCGCGAGCACAAAACGGAATCGATCGTCCTGACCGGAACCCTGAGCCGGATGAAGGCCGCTAAGCCTGTGATCGCGGCGCTGGAGGAGCTTTACGGCGTCCGTTATATCATCCCGGAGAATTCGGAATTTTGTACCGCCATCGGTGCGGCATTGTATGGAGAAAGGAACTGATACCCATGAATCTGTTGACTGCTGATCGTGCCTCGCTGGAGGCCCTGCATCAGGAACTGCTGACGAAATTTGCGGACTGCAAAGCCAAGGGCCTCAAGCTGGATATGTCCCGCGGCAAGCCCAGCCGTGACCAGCTGGATCTGTGTGAGGATATGCTGACCGTTGTGTCGAAGAACGATGAGCTGACCGAGGGCAAGACCGACACCCGCAATTATGGCGTGCTGGAGGGCCTGCCTTCCTGCCGCCAGCTGTTTGCCGACCTGATGGAGGTGCCCGTGGAGATGGTGATGGCCGGCGGAAATGCCAGCCTGACCATGATGTATGATACCATGGTGCGCCTGTGGATCTTTGGCGCGCCCAACGGCACTCCCTGGTGTAAGGAAGAAAAAATCAAGTGGCTGTGCCCCGCGCCCGGCTATGACCGGCATTTTGCCATCTGCCAGCAGCTGGGCATGGAGATGATCACCATCCCCATGCTGGAGGACGGCCCCGATATGGATCTGGTGGAAAAGCTGGCCGCCGAGGATCCCGCTGTCAAGGGCATCTGGTGCGTTCCCAAGTACTCCAATCCTGAGGGAAAGACCTACTCCGATGCGGTGGTTCGCCGCATCGCCGGAATGAAGACTGCCGCCCCCGACTTCCGTGTGTTCTGGGACAACGCTTACATCATCCATCATCTAACCGACGAGCACGAGCAGCTGCTGAATATCTTCGAGGCCGCCAAGGAGTTTGGCACCGAGGATCGCGTTCTGGAGTTCTGCTCTACCTCCAAAATTTCCTATGCCGGTGCCGGCGTTGGCGCCATGGCTGCCTCCGAAAGCAACATCGCCTGGACTAAAAAGCTGATGACCGTCCAGGCCATCGGCCCCGATAAGATCAACCAGCTGCGCCATGTCCGGTATTTCAAGGATGTGCAGGGCATCGAAGCACACATGAAAAAGCACGCCGCTTTGCTGAAGCCCAAGTTTGATATGGTGCTTTCCATGCTGGAGGAGCACCTGGGCGGCACCGGTGCCGGTACCTGGCATACCCCCAAGGGCGGCTACTTCATCAGCTTTGACGCCATGCCAGGCTGCGCCAGGCGGATCCATGCCCTGTGCAAGGAGGCCGGCGTTGTGATGACCGGTGCCGGCGCCACCTTCCCCTATGGAAAGGATCCTCAGGACAGCAACCTTCGCATCGCGCCCTCGCTGCCCCCCGTTGAGGAGCTGAAGGCGGCCGCTGAGGTCTTCTGCGTCTGCGCACTGCTGGCCGCAGTGGAAAAGCGCCTGGAAGCGTAACAAAACCCGGTAATGATAAAAAATCCTCCGTATGACAGCCGTCATACGGAGGATTTTGACATTCGGAGGATTTTTTAATACATGATCACGGCCCGCACGGGACACACCGGACTGCAATAGCCGCAGGTCAGGCATTTGGCAGGGTCTACCTGCGCCAGACCGTTCTCATTCCAGAAGATGGCCCCGGCGGGGCAGGCGGCCTTGCAGGAGCCGCAGCCCTCGCAGTCCTCCTGATTGATATGTACCCGTTTTTGGGAAACATCCGGGTTGTATTCCGGCAGCATTGTGCCATCCAGAAACGCCAGGAGATCATCCACCTCCGCCGTTTTTCCGAAGCCGATCATGACAGAATCCACACAGGGCTGCGAAAAGGCGAACCGCAGTGCCTCCTGATAGCGGGCGGTCAATGCGCCGCCGCCAAAGGCCTTCATGGAAAAAACGCCCTTTCCCGCAGCGTGACAGGCCCGGATGGCCTCCAGCATCTCCTCACGCGAGGCAAAGGCATCGCCCTTGCGGATGCCCAGCCCCGCCACATTCAGCAGGGGAAAGACCACGTCCAGCTCCGGCAGCTCCGCCGCAGCGCGGCAAATGTCCACATGATGGGTGGAAAGGCCGATGGCCCGCACCAGCCCCTGCTGTTTGGCCTGCAGAAGCGCCTGCCAGGCGCCGATCCGCTCCGCCAGTTGTCCGGAGCGCACCTCGTGCATGAGAAAAATGTCGATCACCGGCCGTCCCAGCTCCTGCTGGGCCTCGTGGATTGCCTCCATCATACCGTCATGGTCGGCGCAGAGGGACTTGGAGCACAGCACCACATGATCAAATTTTCCGTCTGCCAGCGCACTGCGGATATAAGGGTAGGTGCGGTAATACTGGGCGGTATCTACAAAATTGATCCCCCGCTCCAGCGCATAACGCAGCACAGCCGCGCCTTCCGCCACGGGCAGCGCCAGCTGACTGGGCCCCATGGGCAAAACACCGAAGCCCGCCGTGCTGACACGAATGCCTGTGCGTCCCAAAATCTTCTGTTCCATAGCAGCCTCCTCAAGCTTGTTCGCTTTCACAGCATACCACTTTTCCGTGGATCACGCAACCGTTTTACAGCTTACATTCTTTTCTCAGCCCTTGAAAAACCGGTACACTGAGGGTATAATGGAGACAATGTCCGATTGGAAGGAATGTAGAGAGATGAAGATCACCTTGGAAAACCTGACAAAGCAATTCCCCGGGCGGGGTAAAAACGAGCCGGATGTGCTGGCGCTGGACAATGTCAGCTTCGAGATCCCCGACGGCAAGCTCATCGGCCTGCTGGGCCCTTCCGGCTGCGGAAAAAGCACCGCGCTCAACCTGCTGTGCGGGCTGTTGACGCCCACCTTCGGCAGGATCCTGTTCGGAGAGGATGATGTGACGGCGCTGCCGCCGGAGGCGCGGGGCGTGGGCATGGTATTTCAGAATTACGCACTGTACCCCCATATGACTGTGCGGCAGAACATCCTGTTCCCGCTGCAAAACCGGAAGGGGAAGGAGCGGCTGT
>CAZDUQ010000110.1:0-4774 GCA_964508665.1 uncultured Oscillospiraceae bacterium
AAAGGAGTTGGTTTTTCCCAATGGACAGTAACAGTTGGTTGTTATATGTCCTGCTCGTGGGCCTGATCCTTGGCGGCGGCTATTTTGCCGGTGCAGAGATCGCGTTTGCCTCCTGCAACAAAATTCGCCTGAAAACACAGGCGGACGCGGGCGACAGCCGTTCCAGGACTGCGGTCTACATTTCCGAGCACTTTGACAACGCGTTGACGACCCTGCTCATCGGCAACAACATCATGCACATCGGCTGCTCCTCGCTGGCCACCCTGCTGGCCACCAAGCTGTGGGGCGACGGCGCGGCGGCGCCCACCACCATCGTGGTGACGCTGGTGGTGTTTTTTGTCAGCGAAATGCTGCCCAAAAGCTTCTGCCGCGGCCACGCCGACCAAGTAGTGCTGGTGTTCGCTTCTTCCCTGCGCTTTCTGATGAAGGTGCTGCGGCCCTTTGCCTGGCTGTTCAGCAACATCAGCGCCCTGTGCGCCCAGCTGTTCGGCAGCAAAAAGGCCCCCTCCTTCACCGAGGCGGAGCTGGAATCCATGATGGAAACCGCTCAGGCCTCCCCCGCCCTGCATCAGGAGGACGAGGATCATCTGCTGACCTCTGCCATGGCCTTTGACCACATCACCGCCCGGCAGGTCATGCAGCCCGCTGATCGGCTGGAGGCGCTGGATGTGGCCACCTCGCTGGAAGACATCGCCGCTTTCATCCGGGAGCACAGCCATTCCCGCATCCCCTTTTACCGGGGGGATCTGGATCACATCGTGGGAGTCATGCATATCCGGGATTTTCTGCGCAGCTACCTGAAAAATGGTCAGCGCACCCGTCTGCGGACGCTGCTGAACCCGCCGGCCTTTGTCTCTCCCGACACGCCGGTGGATGAGCTTTTGCAGCAGATGAGCAGCCACCGGGTACAGCTGGCCGTGGTGCGGGATGACGGGGGCAAGACCCTGGGCATCCTGACGGTGGAGGACATTCTGGAGGAGCTGGTTGGCGAGATCTGGGACGAGGAAGACACCGAAGGGACGGTGAAGCTCCATGGGTAACGCGCTGCCCTATGTGGGAATTTTCATCTGCATCTGCTTTTCCGCCTTTTTCTCCGGGTCGGAGATCGCCTTTGCCTCGGTGAACACCCTGCGGCTGAAGACCGCCGCTGACGGCGGCAGCAAGCCCGCCGCTCTGGCCCACGCCATCTGCACGGTATATGAAAAGGCGCTGTGCACCATCCTCATCGGCAACAATCTGGTGAACATCGCCTCCTCCTCGCTGGCCACGGTGATCGCCATGTCGCTGGTGGGGGATGCCGGTGCGGTGTATGCCACCGCCATCATGACGGTGCTCATCCTGATCTTCGGCGAGATCATGCCCAAGATCCTGGCCAAGGATCACTGCGACGGCTTCGTGCTCAAGGCTGCCGCGCCGCTGCGGCTGCTGATGCTCATCACCAAGCCGCTGGTCATCGCCATCACCTGGGCGGTGGAGCGCATCTCCCGGCTGTGGGGCGGCGACCCGGAGCCCGAGCCCATCACCCCCGACGAGCTGATGACCATCATCGAGACGGTGGAGGGCGAGGGCGTTATCGACCAGGATCGCAGCGAGCTGCTGCAATCGGCCGTCAGCTTCGGCGAGACCACGCTGGAGGATATTCTGACACCCCGGGTGGATCTGCACTGCATCGACCTTTCCGACAGCCGTGAGGAGATCCTGCGGGAGATGGACGACAGCCGGTTTTCCCGTCTGCCGGTGTATGACGAGGATGTGGATTCCATCATCGGCATCCTGTACTTAAACCACGCCTATCGTGTTCTCAGCAGCCAGCCGGATGCCCCCATCCGCCAGCTGGTGATGCCCGCCTTTTTCCTGCACCGCAGCACCCGTTTGCCGGTGGCCATGAAGGCCCTGCGGGATCGCCATCTGCAAATGGCCGTGGTGCTGGACGACTTTGGCGGCACCTGCGGCGTGGTGACGCTGGAGGATATCATCGAGGAGATCGTAGGCGATATCTGGGACGAAAGCGACCCCATCGAAAACGAATTCCAGCAGCTGGATGATACCCATTTCCGCATCAGCGGCGGCATGGCCTTTGACGACCTGCTGTGGGAGCTGGATCTGGATCAGTTCGAGGACGAGGTGGATGCCGCCACCGTGGGCGGCTGGGTCACCGAGCATCTGGAGCGCTTTCCGCAGGTGGGCGACACCTTTGTCTGGCAGAACCTCTCCGTCACGGTGGAGGCGCTGGCCGATCTGCGGGTCACTCAGGTGACCGTTCAGGTGCTGCCTGTGGAAAAAGCACCCGATGAGGAGGAATAAGCGCTTCCCCCGGAAAACCATTCATAAAAACGCGTCTCTCAGCCTTTTGCCGGGAGGCGCGTTTGTTTTTGCCCCGTGCTTTGGCCGGGGAAATCATTCGAAAAAGCGATAACTGTCCTTAACTTTCGGGATTTTGGATGATCCTTGACCGGGAGACAAAAGATGTTTATGATAGGTTTGTGAACAAAATAAGATCGGATGATCGATCCGGGAGAGGGCCCGCAGGGCCGCCGAAGGGGATGCAAGCACTCTCAGGCAAAAGGACCGGATCGGGACGAGACTCTGCAAAGTGCGCAGGCACGCCGAAGGTGCAACCCGGGCAATGCCGGGGAATCTCTCAGGTCAAAGACAGAGGCACAGGATTGCCTTATCCTGTGCTTTTTTTGTTCGCTTTTTTCGATAACAAGGTTGAATGGAGGAAAAACATGAGTGAATTGAAGCGTACCCAGCTGTACGATGTACACGTGGCAGCCGGCGCGTCCATGGTGGACTTCGGCGGCTGGGAAATGCCCGTACAGTACCCCACCGGCATCGTTGCCGAGCATCTGTACACCCGCAGCGATTGCAGCCTGTTCGATGTATCCCACATGGGCCGTCTGCTGATCGAAGGCCCGGAGCGGGTGCAGTTTTTGCAGTATGTGCTGTCCAGCAATGTGCTGGCGCTGGAGCTGAACACCGCCCAGTACTGCATCATCCCCGACGAAAACGGCTTCGCCATTGACGATGCCTATCTGTATATGTTCGAGGAGGACAACTTTTTGCTGGTGGTCAACGCCGCCAACACCGACAAGGATCTGGCCCATCTGCTGCCCATCGCCGAAAGGTTCGATGTAAAGATCACCAACCAGACCGCCGACTGGGCGGCCATTGCCGTGCAGGGCCCCAAAAGCCGCAAGATGCTGGAGGTGCTCTCCGGCGGAAAGGCACTGACCGAGCCGGTGAAAAACGCGCTGGGCACGCTGGAGCTGGAGGGTCATCTGGCCCGCGTGGCCAAGACCGGTTATACCGGCGAGCCGCTGGGCTATGAGGTCTATGTAAAAAGCGAAGACGCCGCCTGGCTGTGGAACCGTCTGGTGGAGCTGGGAGCAAAGCCCGCCGGTCTGGGCGCCCGTGACACCCTGCGTACCGAGGCCGTGCTGCCGCTGTACGGCCACGAGATGGGCAAGGATCCCTCCGGTAAGGATATCCCCATCTTTGCCGTGCCGCTGGCCAAGTTTGCCGTCAGCTTCAACGAGCAGAAGGGCGACTTCATCGGCAAGCAGGCCCTGCTGAAGCAGCAGGCCGCCTACAGACGCATCCGGGAGCATGATTTCTCCGACATTGCCGATCTGCCCAAGCGCATCATGCCCATCTGTCTGGTGGACCGGGGCGTCATCCGCGCCGGTATGCCGGTCTATAAGGACGGGCAGGAGGTGGGCTGGGTCACCTCCGGCACCATGGTGCCCTACTTCAATCAGGAGGGCTCTGGCCTGTCCACCAAAATTCTGGAGACCTCCTCCAAGCGCTCCATCGGTCTGGCCTATCTGTACTCCCCCATCCAGCGGGAGGATTATGTGGAGGTGGATGTGCGGGGCAAGCGGCTGAAGGCCGTCATTCCCCATTATCATATGCGCGTGGACGCGCCGCCCTTCGCCCGCCCCATCGTATGGAGAGAGCCCGAAAAAAAAGCCACGGCAGCGGCCGGTGACCGCCGCGCCGCTGCGCTGAATCTCATCCATGAGGCTACCGACAATCACCAGTGGCGGCAGAAGCACTGCATCAACCTGATCCCCTCGGAAAACAGCGCCAGCCGCGCCGTACAGCTGCTGTGCGCCTCCGACCCCGCCTTCCGCTACGCCGAGCACAAGAAGATCTCCTCCTTCTACAATCAGGATATCTTCTATTATAACGGCACCCGGTTCATCGATCAGGTGGAGCAGCTGGTGGTGGAGCAGATGAAGCAATATTTCGGCTGCTCCGAGGTGGAGACCCGCGTGATTTCCGGCCAGATGTCCAACATGGCGGTGTTCTCTGCCCTGATGGACTGGAAAAACCGGCTGAACCGCAAGCAGACTCCCCAGCGGCTGGGCTACATCCTGAACAACCACATCATCAAGGGCGGCCACCTGTCGGCGCAGCCCATGGGCGCGCTGCACGATTATGTGGCGGTAGATCCCGTCACCGAAAAGTCCGCCGTGGTGAACTTCCCCGTGTGCAAGGACAACATCTACAAAATCGATGTGGAGGAGACTAAAAAGGTCATCGAGAGGTACAAGCCCGAGTTCATCATCTTCGGCAAGTCCATGGTGCTGCATAAGGAGCCCGTGGCGGATATCCGCAGGTTTGTGGACGACATGGGCCTGCACACCACCATCATGTACGACATGGCCCATGTGCTGGGTCTGGTGGGCGACCACTTCCAGAAGCCCTTTGAGGAGGGCGCGGAGATCGTCACCGGCTCCACCCACAAGACCTTCTTCGGCCCCCAGCG
>CAZDUQ010000111.1:0-2552 GCA_964508665.1 uncultured Oscillospiraceae bacterium
TGAAGTTCAGCCGACACACCGAGGAACCGGAGCCCCGTTCCATGTAATAGAACTTGAAGCTGTGGGTACTGTAGTCCTTGAAGGTGCCATTTGCGTTCAGCCCGTCAATGGACTGGTCCGCCGCTTGCAGCAGCTCTGCAAAGGTGTAGGTCTGATAAGGCGTATCAGACACATCGCCGGTTTCCGTGTCCAGCGCGTAATAATGAACCTCGCCTTTGACAAAGTCGATCTTGCCGCCTACATGGCGGTGGATGCCGGACAGATCAAGGAACAGCACGCCGTCGATATACACCCACACATCGTCGTCGCCGGTGAAGTAGAACTCCATTGGCTGCTTACCGTCATTTCCGGTGAGACCGTCCTTGGGCTGCATGAAGTTCATGGACATATCCATGCCGAAGAAGAAATTAGTCTCTTCATCCCAGTCGATGTTGTACAGCTTTTGCAGCAGGGTGTCATCGATCAGGCTGTCGCTGCTCGTCGCGCCGCTGCCTGTCAGGTAATCCGAGATGGCCTGCTTGGCAGATACGATGCCATCGCCGTTAATGCTACTCTGATACTTCTCCAGCATCGCGGTCAGCTGCGTTTTGGTAGGACTGCCGCTGAGACTGTCCTCCATATCCTGCTGAATCTTTTCAACATAGTCGCTGACCGTGCTGCCCGAAGTGCCGTTAATGCTGCTCACCTGGGTAGCCTTGCTGCTGTCCGTGATGGTGTTGAAAGGCAGAAAGTTGCCGAAGGGGTAGACGATAAAGTTGGGGGTAATGATCTGATTATACAGCGTAAATTGGTTGTTACTGTACTGGGCATGATTCCAGCGGCTGTTGTAGTAGTACGCGCCGGTTTTTTCGTCCTTTTGGAACAGTCCGTCGATGGATTCGGTGTTTTTCTTGTAAACGGCTTTTCGGCTTGTTTCCGTGCCATCGGTGAACAGGTAGGCAAGGCTCGTGCCATCGCTGAGGGCGGGATAGCCGTCATCGCCCAGTTTGAGGGAGAGCGCCGAACTTCCCATGGTGCTCATGCCCACCGGGCGGTTGGTGATGGTAGTGTTATCTGTTCCGTTCCTCCACAGCCAGTTGATCTTGCCGGTACCGTCCTGCGAGCCGTTATTATACAGCACACCGACCGTAACCTTGTTCGTACTCAAACCATTCGCAATGCTAGTGCTTGAGCTTCCGTACCCTCTGTCGGTGATATTGCTGTTGCCAAAGTCGATGTAGTCCACCGAATGGCGGTTATAGGTATTGGAGTACATGTACGCGCCGCCGTTCCACTGAAAGCCGGGGTACTTTTTATCGCTGTCGTACTTGTCGTTGATGTACCCGTTGTAGTCGTACAGGTTCAGCTCAATAAAGTCCTTGGTGCTGGCAGACTCAACGACGGTGGGATTGGTAAAGTCGAAATTGGTGTTCATCGTTTCCGCGCCCCACAGCCATTCCAGCTCGGTCAGGCGTTCCGCGTTGGTCACCAGCGCCTGCTGCTCCGGCGTCAATCCGTCATAGGCATCCACAGCCTCCTGCACCTGCTGCATCAGCGCGGCAAGACAGGCATTATAGCCGTCCTCGTCCTCCTCGTCTTCATAGACCGCCAGCGCCGCGGCGATCTCCTCGTCGGTGGGCAGCGCGTTGATCTGGGCGCTCACCTCTGCCGCGCGCTCCGCCTCCTCCTGTCCGAGCGCCGACGCGGTCTGCGCCTGCTCCAACAGGCCATACCCCAGCAGGGTGGCACTGTCAGAGGAGAAGACCTTCTCCCGCACGCGGCCGTTTTGCTCCAGCACGACGGTGAACCTGTCGCCGTCGGTCTGCAGTTCGGTGATGATGCCCACGCTCTCGGCCTTTCCGTCGCCGTCGCCGTCGAAAAACGCCAGCTCCCCGGCTTGCGGCAGGGCCTCAGCTGCCTCCTGCCACAGCTCGGCCTCCTCCAGCAGGGAGGGCCACCGGGCGGCGCTGTTGGTCAGGGGCACGCCCTGCACCTCCGCCGCCTCCAGACAAAAGGCCGCCAGACTGGCGTTCCAGTCGGCAAACCCGTCACCGTCCCACCAGTCGGCGTAACGGCTGTACCAGAGGATCTCATCCTCATCGGTGACGGTGTAATAAGCATCGCTTTCCCGATAGCCCACCTGCGCCAGCGCCATAGCCGTCAGGTCGGCGGCGGCATCACCCGTGTTGACGGGCAGCGCGTCCAGCCAGCTGTCATCCGGGTCGGCCATGTCCCGCTTGTGGGGATCCAGATCGCACAGCTCCCAGTGGGTGTGCTCCGGCATGGTGCAGATCAGGTGTCCCGCCGCGTTATAGCAGCTGTCGCCGTGCTCGTGCTCGGCCATGCCGCAGGTGTAGCTGTCGTTCCACGGCAGCGGATCGTTCTCCGGGTCATCCTCCGGCGGGAGGCAGCTTTCATCGTGGATGTGTACCTCCCGCTCGCAGACCAGCACGGGCTCCCCCGCCGTTTCGGTCACCAGACAGCACAGGCTGTTGTGGGTATGGATTTCGGTCTGGAGCAGACCGCAGACATATGCGCCGCTGCCGTCCAGACAGGTCTCATCGTGGATGTGG
>CAZDUQ010000111.1:2652-4758 GCA_964508665.1 uncultured Oscillospiraceae bacterium
CGCGCCCGCGCTGTCATAGCAGCCCTCGCCGTGGGTATGCAGGATGTAATCGGCATAGCCGCAAATGAGCACCCCGTCGTCGTAGCAGCTTTCGTCATGCTGATGGAGCGTGCCCAGTCCTCCGTCGCAGATCAGCGTCCGATTCTGCTGTGGCGGCCCGGTGATATAGCAGCTTTCGTCGTGCTGATGCGCCTCCATGCCGCACACATACCCCTCCAGGGTGATTGCCGGCAGGATGAGCGCATAGGTAGTGCAGAAAACCACGACGGAGGCCAGACCCGTGACGATCCGTTTCCAAAGCTTCCGGTTTTTCCACCGTTTGCGGAAGAAAACCGTCTGCGCCGTGAGTTCCTTTTGCACGTGTCCGCCTCCCTTCTTCGCGAACTTTTCTTTATCCTTAGAGTATACTACCGGTGCTGCAAAATTGCAAGTCACTCTTAGTATTTTTTTGCTATTGTGTATCAATTTCCATCCATTCCGGTGGCCTCGTCTGCCGTCATGCCGCCGCCTCCTTTCCTGCTTCCCGCAACAGACTGTATGCCTCTCCGGCGAAAAGAATGCCGCGCAGCGATCGTCTGTCCGTCTTATCGTACAGTATCCCCTGTATGCTGTAACCAGAACGATCAAGGAGGCTTCATTTATGAACCGACTGCTCATCCGCCTTTCTCTCCGGCTGAAGGCCCTGTCCCTGCCCCTGCTGCTGTGGGCCGCTATGCGGGCCGACGCCGGCCTGTCCCTGTGGCTGCTCCCCGCGCTGACCGGCATCCTGTCGGGCCTGTGCGGCCTGACGCTGGCGCACCTGTGCTCGCCCGAAGGCCGTGCGCTGCGCCGCCGTCTGTTCGCCCACCCGGCCCTCCTTCTTCCGCCGGAGGATGCCCCCACGCCGCTGTCCGTCCTTCCCCGCGCCGGCTGACCCTTGCATTTTGGAGGCAAATGGGCTATGATACCATCATCCTGTTCCGAAAGGAGCCCCCGATCTCTATGGATCCTGCTTTCAATGCCCATACCCGGCCTGCCCGGCCCATGCTTCATTATTATGACGGCACCCCTCGTGAGCGCCGCCGCCTGTACCGCCGCCTGCTGGCTCTGGGCCTGCTGCTGACGGTCTGCGCCGCTGCCTCCGGCTTCCTCCCGGCCCCCGGCACCCTGAACGCCTTTTACATCCTGGTGCCCTACACCATTGCCCTGGGCGCGGGCATTTCCATGCTTTACTGCCTGTTCCGCCTGTGGCGGGGCGGTTCCCCGCTGTCCGAGGAGCTTTACCGCGCCACCATGGAGCAGTTCCGTCCCCGCGGTACCCTGGCCGCCGTGTGCGCCGGCTGCGCCCTGCTGGGTGAGGGATATTATGTCCTGCGCCACGGCACGGAAGGGCAGACGGTGTGGATGGTCGTGTTTCTGATCTGTCAGGCCGTGGTGCTGATCTGCGCCGTTCTGTGGATCATCCTGACGGAAAACTCCCCCTGGACCCGCGAGGAGGCCCCCGCGCCGCAGATCCGTGAGAGCTGAACAACTCATAAGAATATGAAAAAGGGCGGCCGTTTTGGCCGCCCAACATTTTTATTTTATCATGCTTTGTGCACAAATGCAATCCTTTTTACTTTCGCCCTTTTGCTTTTCTCCCTTTTGCACAAAAACGCAGCCCATTTTTCAGGCAAATTGCCATCTTGCATTTTTGCCCGATCGGTTGTACACTATAATCACAGGGAAGACAAGCAGACGATACGGACAAATAAGAAAGGCTGAGTCCAATGTTCTAATTTCTTCACCGGCTCCCCTTCGTTTACCGACAGACTTCCGCCATAAGGGTGTCCCGCCTCAGGGACTTGATATAGATGGTTGTGTTGCAGGAAGTATCCTATCCGACGAAGCGGCGCTGATCCTGAGAAAGAGAGGTTAAATAGATGTTAGATACCAAGAATTCAGAGAACTGACCCCTGTTGGATGCGGGTAAACGGTGCGTCCTTCAGGGGTCAGTTCTTTTTTTGCGCCAAATTTCACTTATCAGGCGGCCTGCGGGCCGTTTTTTCTTTTGCCCTCTACACGCCCATCTGCGCCAGCAGAAAGGCCAGCACGGCCCCGGCCACGCCCCAGATCAGCTTGTCCACA
>CAZDUQ010000112.1:0-4744 GCA_964508665.1 uncultured Oscillospiraceae bacterium
CCATCTTGGATTACACTACTCTCAAACATCTGGGGCAGATATTGGAGGAAACCGAACGTTTTTGTACCATCTTGGATTACACTACTCTCAAACGCCGATGTTAAGTGGATCAAGATTACAACGGTTTTTGTACCATCTTGGATTACACTACTCTCAAACCTCAGGGTGGCCCGGTTCATTCCCATCGCAGTTTTTGTACCATCTTGGATTACACTACTCTCAAACAATGGGACTGTCCCTGCTATACTTATAAACGTTTTTGTACCATCTTGGATTACACTACTCTCAAACAAAGCGTACATCCATGATAGAATTAGTTATGTTTTTGTACCATCTTGGATTACACTACTCTCAAACCAACGCCCATTTCGCCACACGGCAACGGGTGTTTTTGTACCATCTTGGATTACACTACTCTCAAACTGCGCAATCGTATTCGCTGGATGCTTCACTGTTTTTGTACCATCTTGGATTACACTACTCTCAAACAACTGGATAAGGCTATAAAAGTGAACGGCAGTTTTTGTACCATCTTGGATTACACTACTCTCAAACACCATTTCATACAGGGTTCTAAAGTTTGCCGTTTTTGTACCATCTTGGATTACACTACTCTCAAACAGCGTTAGGCGTGAGAACAACTTCCTGCTGGTTTTTGTACCATCTTGGATTACACTACTCTCAAACTACACAGGTCGATATTCCACAATTTCCACGGTTTTTGTACCATCTTGGATTACACTACTCTCAAACTGAAGCATATCCCCGCTGAACTACTGCGGGGTTTTTGTACCATCTTGGATTACACTACTCTCAAACCGGTACGATGTGCGGTAAATGGCAAAAAAAGTTTTTGTACCATCTTGGATTACACTACTCTCAAACAACGTTAATACATGTGATACAATAAGTACAGTTTTTGTACCATCTTGGATTACACTACTCTCAAACCTCAAATCCGCACCAATTCGCAGAGCCTTCTGTACGAAGGGGGAGAGTAGACCGGCACTACAATCCGGCTGTATCTCAAGGGGCAATTACAGTATAACACATTTTCTCAGAAAATGCAAAGATCTTTGTCAATAATGGTTACATTTTCATCCTCCCCCATCTCCGTGCGCTGTCTGTCCTCCAACAGGAGCACACACAGCTTTTCGTACTTCACCGCCTGATAAAAATGCTTCAGCTCCTCCAAAGTCAAGCAGGCTTTCAGATTGTACAGAATCACCAGCTTTTTGGCGAACACTCTCTGTTGCAGCCGAATGTACTCCAGCACCTGCTCCGAAAAGGGCAGGGTCTGCCGGTCAATATGAAAATTCATCAGCTTAATCAACCCCTCCCACCCCGTAAACTCGGAAAAGGACACCTCAAACTCCATTCCGGTGCCAATGCCCGCCGCCAGCTCGTTCAGCTCTGCCAATATCTGCCTGAACTGCTCTGCATACATATCCCCGGCTCTCTCCATGGCCTGCTGATTCAGCTTTGTGGCTATCTTCTTGGCGGCAAAGTCCAGGGCAAAGGGGTCAGTAATCAGGGTAGCGTATTTGGAAAATTCCAGGGGCAAAAATTTTTCGCCCAGCACAAATTCCCCTTCCCGTCCTGCTTCCTGTTGCTGCAGGGACAAAATCATTTTCCGCAGCTCTGAGGGGGATTCCACCACCAGCACTTGGATTCTGTTTTCCTCAAACACCAGGGGCTCCTGCAAAAGGGGGTATGCCAAAGTCATGCTCATAAGTCTACAAACCTTTCGTCGCTGTTGATAATGTCTCCCGTGCTGCTGCCTACCAGATACTCAATTCTGGCGTACTGCTTTTCCGTAATGGTCAGCACCTGCACCAGTCCGGAGGAAGGCTTATTCTTCCGTACGGTCTCCATAACGGCGTTGACCGCCGTCTGGTTCAACGCCAGCTTGCAGTAAACGGATTCCTGCATCATGATGAAACCGTTTTGAATCAGGTGCTTCCGAAAGCGTGTGTACTCCCGGCGGTTCTGCAATGTCTCCACCGGGAGGTCAAAAAATACAATTACCCGCATAAACCTATAACTCATACGTCGGGAACCGCACCAGAGAGATATCCTGCTCTTCCAGTGCATCGAGGGCGCTTTTGGTATAGATCCGTATGGCATTGAGCATATACTGCTCCCTGCCATCGATTTTCACCTTCTGATTCAGAGTCTGCACGATTTCCATTTTCTGCTCATGCTCAAAGGTCGTCAGAACCATCCGATATACTGCCCTGTCTATAAAGGGTCGGAAGGGCTCCATCAAGTCACTGGCAAGGTTGTATTGATTGAACATGTTGTCGTGGAAAATGCCAAACTGGGTGCAGTATCCGTTTATGACGATTTCCCGAGCAAAGGCGGAAAGAAGAATGCCGTAGCCATAGTTCAGGGCGGCATTGGTCAGATTGTCCTCACTGCGGGAAAAGCTCATGCCGAAAAGCCCGTTAAAATAGACCTTAGCGGCATGGCCCTCCCGATTGGTGGCATCTCCCGGCTGTACCTGCTCCGTGTATTGGTACAGAAGAGCTTTCTCCCGTTGTGCCTCAGGGGGAAGGACGGTGGCCTGCCCCCGTATCTTGGCGCAGACCACCTCTGCCCACAGAGCCTCCTTCATGCTCTGCTTCCACTGTGCCTGGCGGCGGTACTTTAAGCTGGTATCGTGGCTGCCGTAAAAGGCGGTGAGCATACCGTAGGGGCACCGCTTTTCGTCGCAGAAGATCACGTCAATCTTCCGACGGCTCAGCTCACACAGCAGATAGGCAGTCAGGGAAATGGCGGTGGATTCCAGCATGAGAATGGAGATTTCGCTGAGGTGAATCCGCTTGACCTCCTCCCGACTGCGCACCACCAGATAGTCCATCTTATAATCCAGCTTGGCCATGCTGGACACGCACACGATTCGCCAGCTCATAGTCCACCCCCTTCACTCCAGCAGGTTGACCTTGTTCTCGTACACCCCCGTGACGGATTGATTGATTAGGTAGGCGGATTTGTAACCTCCAATGTTTTTGCTTTTTGCAATAGCATTTGCTCCTTTAGCACCTCCTATAGCGGACAAGTTTGGTTTTTGCACATTGCACTTAAAGGCTTTTAGTATCTCCAGAAGCAAATTAGCCTGTTCCAATACAGATAAAGTCTTAAATTTCTTGTGTCCAGTTTCCAGGCACTTTCTTACCACCCCGAGCAATCCTTCATATACTTTTTCTTTGCTCTTTTCCAGGAACCAGTTGTATAATTCAACGTTGTCCTTTTTGGATATACCGTCATACGCTGTTACAGGAAGTTCCTGTTTTTTAATGGCACAGCGCTCTACGTATTTCCCGAGGCACTTAATATATCTTTCATACTTAGCATTGGCAATTAGTTGATAAGTATGTTTATAGATTAAAGTCTTTTCATCGTTTCTACTTGCGAGCCAAAGTTTTTGCCCGTCCAACTGCATTAACGAATCAACTAATATTCTGGGGCATACTACTCTTGGTTCTTTTAGATCCAGTACTTGCACACAGTACTGGATGGGATCTTCTTCATAAAGTTTTTTCTGATAAAGGTACACTGGCTGGAGAGTCCGCATATACTTTTTCTTCTCTTTAGATTCCACCACAAAGAAATAAGAGCATGTTCGCTTGTTATACCCGCCGTATTTCTTAAT
This sequence comes from uncultured Oscillospiraceae bacterium, assembly GCA_964508665.1. Taxonomy (GTDB): domain Bacteria; phylum Bacillota; class Clostridia; order Oscillospirales; family Butyricicoccaceae; genus UBA4644. Next base: position 3,656 of record CAZDUQ010000112.1, read on the forward strand.
GGGCATTCCTGTCTTTTTCTCCAGCTGTCCCTTTCCGGCGGGCATGAGCTGCAGGTCATACAACGCTCCTTTCACCTCTTTGGGCATTCTGGTGACGAGGATATTGTTCTTGGCCATGGTGGTCTTGACGGTTTTGATGGTGTCATTGGCTCGCCATGCACCGGAAACGTCCTTCTCGAAGATAGTTTTCAGATTGTAATTCTCCCGCCGAATGTCCAGGAAAAACCGTTTGGTGAACTTGGTGTCATACACGTTCCCCACCACGATGTTGAGATAGGCGTCCTTGGCGTGGTGCAGGTCGTTGATATCACGGCATTTAATCAAATCGAACTTCTGGCGGAACTCCGACACGTTCCCCGCCTTGGAAAACACAATACGGGTGCCCTCAAACTTTTCCCGGAGCAGTATGGTCAAGGCCTTGGTGGACTGTTGCGTCTGGGTCAGCTGACGAGCCACAAAGGCAGATAACTCATCCGCCGTAAAGCCGTTGGAACGTATCAGACGGTCATACTTTTTCTGGCTGATAAAGCCCTTCTTCAAAAGCATGGTCCAGAATGATTTCATACGATTGCGTATATCGGCATCGATGGGATATGTGTTGGACTTTTCACGGTTCAGCACATTCTTCACCAGCACCAGATTATCCAGACTGTCGTCCTTGATTTTAGAACGGGGGAAGATATGATCCTTATCAAACCCCTTGTCGATAGAGCTTAAATCAATGGGGTCTCCAGAGTACATACATTTTCCCAGCTGCGTATAGTAAAGGTACAAAGCATCGTGGCGAAGGCGTCCCTCGTCCTCATTCTCCAACTGGGCATACAGTTCGCTTTCCTGTTCCCCGCAGCTCCGATACAGCGCCAGGAGCTTTTCCTTTCGGGAGTCCGTGCGCTTGCCCTTGTCCTCAGGCTTACCGCCCCGTGCCATTTCCACAAAGATTTTGACGGGAGCACCCTTCTGCAGCTGTGCAATTTCCTCCACAATGCGCAGAGTCTGGCGAATGCTGCGGCGAACGGCAGGGGAAACATACAGATCCTCCATGCGCTCTTCCAGGCTTTGGCGGTTGCCCAAAAGCCCGTCTCGGTAAGC
>CAZDUQ010000113.1:0-2213 GCA_964508665.1 uncultured Oscillospiraceae bacterium
GTGGTTTTCAGCAGTTTGCCCTTTTTGTTCGTATTTCTGCCCGCCTTTTTTCTGATCTATGGGTTGGCTCCCGGCCGGTTCAAAAACACGGTGCTCTTTTTGGGCAGCGTGGCCTTTTACGCCTACGGTGCGCTGGAGACGCCCCTGTATATTGCGCTGCTGCTGGTGACCATCCTGGTCAACTGGCGCATCGGGCTGCGGCTGGAGGGCGGGCGGCGGCATCGACGGCTGTGGCTGACGGTGGGACTGCTCTATGACTTTTTCTGGCTGCTGCTGTTCAAATACGCCGGGTTCTTTTTTGACAACGGCGCGGCGGTGTGGAACGCCCTGACGGGCGACGGCGTCAGCCGGACGTGGTCGCTGATTTTGCCCATCGGCATCAGCTTTTACACCTTCCAGATCGCCTCGTATCTGATAGATGTCTATTGGGAAAAGGTGCCGCCCGAGCGGTCGCTGATCGATCTTGGGGCCTATCTGTGTATGTTCCCTCAGCTCATCGCCGGGCCCATCGTGCAGTACACTCAGGTGGCGCGGGAGCTGCGAATGCGGCGCACCGATCTGGGGCAGATCGACCGGGGACTGCGGATCTTTGTGCTGGGACTGGGCTCCAAGGTGCTGCTGGCCAACCTGACCGGCGGGCTGTGGAGCGATGTGCAGGCCATTGGTGTGGAGAGCCTTTCCACCCCGCTGGCCTGGATGGCGGCGGCGGCCTACAGCTTCCAGCTGTATTTTGACTTCTACGGCTACTCCCTCATGGCGGTGGGGCTGGGGATGGTGATGGGCTTCGACCTGCCCCAGAACTTCCGGCAGCCCTATCAGTCGGTGTCCATGACCGAGTTCTGGCGGCGGTGGCACATCACCCTTGGGGCCTGGTTCCGGGAGTATGTGTATATCCCTCTGGGCGGCAACCGTGGCGGCACGGCAAAGACCGTCCGCAATCTGCTGGTGGTATGGCTGCTCACCGGCTTCTGGCACGGGGCCAGCTGGAATTTTGTGCTGTGGGGGCTGTTCCTTTTTGTCATTCTGGTGATCGAGCGGGCCGGGCTGCGGCGCTTTTTGGAAAAGCACCGGCTGCTGGGGCACGGCTATATGCTGCTGCTGATCCCCCTCTCGTGGATGCTGTTCGCCAACACCGACCCGGGGCAGCTGGTCGCCATGTTCACCCGGCTGTTTGCGCTGGACGGCAGCTTTGCGGGGCCCTTCCCCGGCGACTGGCTCCAGCCGCTGAAGGATTACGGCCTGCTGCTGGCGGCCTGTCTGCTGTTCTGCACCCCGCTGCCCGCAAAGCTCTGGCGCAGACTGGAAAGAACGCCGCTGGCGGTGCTGATCCTGCTGGGCATCTTCTGGGGCGCAGTCTATTGTCTGTACAGGGGGCTCAACGACCCCTTCCTGTATTTCCGTTTTTAAGTTGAGGAGCTGTGGATGAAAAAGCTGCTGCGATATCCGTTTTTGTGTCTGCTGGTGCTGACCGTGGCTGCGGGTATGCCCTTTGTCTGGCAGCAGATCGGGCTGCTGCCGTCGTTTTCGGTCACGGACGAGCCTTCCATCCTGCCGGAGGAGCCAACGGAGCCCGCTCCGGAAGCTCAGCCGCCGTTGGATCGGCGTCCGGTGCTGTCCGCGCCGCCGGAGCGTCTGCCTGACCTATTGCCCGAGGCAGACATCGCCCTTCCCGATGATTTGCCGGAGGAGCCTGCCGGGCCGGTGAAGCCGGAGGATCCCTTTGCCAACGCTCTGTTCGTGGGGGACAGCCGCACGGTGGGCATCCAGAAATACGCCGGCATTGAGGGAGCGGACTTTTTTGCCAGCACGGGCATGAGCGTCTATAATGTGTTCGACCGGAAGGTGGACGCCGCCGGGCAGAAGGGGCTGCTGCTCACCCAGCTGCTGGCTCAGAAAAGCTACGACCGCATCTTCGTGATGCTGGGCATCAACGAGCTGGGATATAATTTTGACAAAACGGTGGAGACCTATGGTCAGGTGTTGGAGACGCTGCGGGAGCTTCAGCCTGAGGCGTACATCCTCATCCAGGCCAATCTCCATGTGACCAGGGCCAAATCCGACGGGGACAAGCTGTACAACAACGACAACATCAACCGTCTGAACGAGGCGCTGGCCGGGCTGGCCGACGGCGAGACGGTGTTTTACATGGATGTGAACCCGGCTTTTGACGACGAGGACGGCGCGTTGGGCGGTTCGCTCAGCGGCGACGGTGT
>CAZDUQ010000113.1:2313-4685 GCA_964508665.1 uncultured Oscillospiraceae bacterium
CATCCGGGCAGGGCAGATTTTGCCGCCGGGGCAGATCATCCCGCACACCGGCGGGACAGACCCCCGGCAGAGGCTTCTGCCGCTGCTGTTTTCCATCGTTTTTCATGGACGCACCTCCTTCCGGCTTTAGTCTTTCCAAAAAGCCGGAAAAAAGTGCTGGCAATTTCGTCTGTCAGTCCCCGCTCGTCTGCTCTCCGGCCGCCGTCAGGCGTTCCACCCGCAGCTGCTCCACACGGCGGTCGTCCACCCGCAGCACGGTGATCTGCCAGTCTTTCTCCCGGAAGCAGTCGCCGTTCGCGGGGATCCTGCCCAGCCGCTCCATCACCCAGCCGGTGACCGAGGTGCTTTCCACACTGTCCCCGTCCAGCGCCAGCTGCTCCAGCAGACGGTGCAGGTCGGCGCTTCCCGCCACCGTCCATACGCCGCCGCCCTCGCTGCGGATGTCCTCGGTCACCTCGTCGTGCTCATCCCAGATCTCGCCCACCAGTTCCTCCAGGATGTCCTCCATGGTGACGATGCCCAGTGTGCCGCCGTAGCCGTCGCTGACCACGGCGATGTGGATCTTTTCCCGCTGTAAAAGCTTCAGGAGGGCGGAAATTTTCAGCGTTTTGGGGACGAACAGCGGCGGAGTCATCACCTGCGCCAGCTTCCTGCCGCCCATGACGCAGTCATTGAAGAAGTCGCTTTGATGTACCACGCCCACGATATCGTCCAGATCCCGGTCGTAAACCAGCAGGCGGGAAAAGCGGCTGTCGGCAAACACCCGGGAGACCTCTGCGTTGTCGGCATGGAGGGAGACGGCCTCCAGATCCACCCGGTGGGTCAGAATATCCTCGGCGTCCCGGTCGGTGAACTCGATGGCCGAGCGCAGCAGCTGATGGCCGTTTTCGTCCAGTCCACCCTCCTGCTGGGCCTCGTCCACCAGCAGCAGCAGCTCTTCCTGGGTCATGGCGCGGTCGCCTTCGGCCTTGACCACACGGCCCACCAGCTTTTTCAGCTGGGCAAACAGCCAGGCAAAGGGGGTCAGCACCCACATGATCGCCTTCAGAAAGGGCGCGGAAAACATGGCGAACCGCTCGGGGCTCTCTTTCGCCATGCTCTTGGGCGTCACCTCGCCAAAGACCAGCACCACGATGGTGGACACCACGGTGGCCACGGTGGCCGCGCTGTCGCCGCCCTTCAGCAGGTCGATAAACAGCACGGTACAGATGGAGGAAAAGGCGATGTTGACGATATTGTTGCCGATGAGGATGGAGGTGATCATCCGGTCGTACTGGCGGGCAAGAGACAGCGTCAGGGCCGCGCGCCTGTCGCCCTTGTCGGCCAGCACCTGGATGCGGGTACGGTTCAGCGAGGAAAAGGCGGTCTCGGTAGCGGAAAAATAAGCGGAGAAGGTCACCATGAGGACCATCAAAAGAATGGATGTCATAAAAATCAAATACTCCTGTTCGTGATCGGAATTTGTGTGTTGATGAGCTGCGCGCCGGCGCGGCCCTCAGTGCCGAAGGCGAAGAAAACGCAAAAAAGCATACCTGTCCCGCCAAACGCGAAGCAGATATGCATCCACACAAATCATCCTGCAATTGTCACTACAGTCGCCGTTGTCACTGTCCATTGGGCACCATCATCCCCTTTCCTGTACAAATTGATTTGTATTGTACCAGACAGTCGGCCGTCTGTCAAGAAAAATCTCTGCCCATCGGAGGGCGGCAAATGCCGTGGCGGGAGTTGCAAAGCCAGGCCGAATGTGCTATCATATTATTATTATGTCCTTCAATTTGAAAATGATATGAGGAGTGATCGTTTTGCATAGTATTTTTCACACGGAAGCACCCGAAAAGGTACGCACCGTCCCGGCGCAGCGGGTCTCCGGCGGGCACGGCGGACAGATCCTGCGTGACGGCGTCTGTCTGGTGCTGATCCTGGCCCTGCTGGCCGCGCTGATGCTGGGCTGCCTGGATGTCTACCGCAATCCTGAGGAGCATTATCCCTACAAGCTGGCCAACACTGCGGAGGAGGAGCAGCTCTCCGGACAGCCCTCTGTCTCCGGTGACGGCAGCGGCAGCGACGGCACCACGACCCAGACCATTTTGCAGCCGGTGACACAGCTTGCCGATGCCGGCGGTGCGGTGGGCACGGCGGTGCCCGGCGCGGAGGGTATCGTGGCCACCTGCGGCAGCCATGTCCTGACCAATCAGCAGTTCATTTATTATTACTGGGACAGCTTTTACTCCATCTACGACCAGCTGGGGAGCTATCTTACGGCTTATCTCAGCTTCACCACGCCCTTTGACCAGCAGATGGCCACCGGCACCATGAGCTGGCACGAGTATCTGTCCTCCATGGCGCTGGACACCTGGATGCAGACCATG
>CAZDUQ010000114.1:0-4674 GCA_964508665.1 uncultured Oscillospiraceae bacterium
CGTTGGTGCGGCCGCCGTCGATGCCGCCGTTGTGGTTGGAGGCGGTGACCACCCGCTCCCCCGCCATCCGGAAGGGGTCGTTGGCCGTGCTGCCCCGCATTCCCGCCAGAGCGAAGCCGTCGCCGAACTCCACCCCCTTGACGGCGGGGACGGAGAACAGGATGTGGGCCAGCACGCCTTCCGCCGTGTCGAACCAGGGCTCACCCACACCGGCAGGCAGGCCGCATACCGCCGTTTCCAGCACGCCGCCCACGCTGTCATGCTCCTCCCGCGCCGCCAGCACCGCCTGCTGCATCCGCTCTCCCGCGCTTTCGTCCAGCACGGGGAAGCGCCGGCCCGCCAGTGACCGGAACTGCTCCCGGAGGGCGGCTTCCTCCATGGGGAAGGGCCGATCCTCCACCCCGGCGCAGGCCCGGATGTGGGAGCGCAGCGCGATGCCCTTCCGCTCCAGCGCGGTGATGGCCACCGCCCCGGCAGCCACCAGCGCCGCCGTGATCCGTCCGGAAAAATGCCCGCCGCCCCGGTAGTCCTGCCAGCCGTGATATTTCAGCTGAGCGGTGAGATCGGCATGACCCGGCCGGGCCAGATCCTTTGTGCGGCTGTAATCCCTGCTGTGGGTATCGCCGTTGGGGATGAGGATGGTCAGGGGCGTGCCGCAGGTGCGGCCTTCAAAGCAGCCGCTGACGATCTGAAAGGGGTCGCTTTCCTGCCGGGGGGTGGACAGCTGCCCGAAGGGCCGCCGCAGCTCCAGCTGGGCGGCGATAAAGCTCTCGTCCACCGGGATGCCCGGGGCCAGCCCGTCGATCACCGCGCCGATGGCCGGGCCGTGGCTCTCGCCAAACAGCGTCACCGAAACGCTCTGTCCAAAGGTATTTTTCATTCCTTCCACGCTCCCTCCAGAATGTCCCGCATCTCCGCAAAGGAGACCTGCCGGCAGAAGCCCCTGCCGACCTCCTCCACAAGCACGGCGGAAAAGCCGTCGTCGCCGCTCTTTTTGTCGTGCTGCATGGCCTGCCAGATGCGGTTTTTGTCCAGCCCGGTTTCGGTGGGCAGGCCCAGACGCGCCAGCAGCGGCTTCAAGCGCGCCCGCACGGCAGGGGCGCACATGGGCAGCATCCCCAGCGCCACGCATTCGCCGTGGTACAGGGCGCCCTCCGCGGCGCTTTCCACCCCGTGGCCGATGGTATGGCCGAAGTTCAGCAGCTTGCGCAGCCCGCTTTCCCGCTCATCCTGCTCCACCACCCGTTTTTTCAGGGTCAGGGCGTTTTGCAGGGCCGTTTCCAGATCGGTACGGGGATCCTCCCGCTCCAGCCGTTCAAACATCCCGGCATCAAGGCACAGGGCCATCTTTACATATTCCGCCATGCCCTCGGCCATCAGCCGGGGCGGCAGGGTTTGCAGGGTATCGGGGTCGATGAGCACCCCGCGGGGCTGCCAGAAGGCCCCCACAATGTTCTTCACCCCGTCCAGATTGACCCCGGTCTTGCCGCCGATGGAGGAATCCACCTGCGACAGCAGGGTGGTGGGGATGTTGTAAAAATCAATGCCCCGCATATAGGAGGCAGCGGCGAAGCCCGCCAGATCCCCCACCATGCCGCCGCCCACGGCCACCGCGCAGTCCCCCCGGGAAAAGCCGTTTTCCAGCATGGTGCGGCAGATGGCGGTCACCGACTCCATGGTCTTGTGCTCCTCTCCCGGCGCCACCGTAACGACCACCGGACGGGCGCACTGCGCGGCCAGCGTCTGGACATATTCCGACGGCACGCCCCCGTCGGTGACGATGCACACCCGGCGCTCCAGCCGCAGATGCTCCCCCGCCCGTTCCAGCGAGCCCCGGCGGATGAGGATGTCATAGCTGTTCTTTCCCAGCTCCATGCGCAGGCTCATGCGTCGGCCTCCTCTCCGATGCGGCAGTGGGCCCGGAAGGAGCCCGCCACCCGCACCCGGTCGCAGCAGCTTTCCAGCTCCCGCAGCATGGCCTGACCGGCCTCGCCCCGCAGGTCGCCCTCCAGCTCCACATAGAAGTAGTACTCCCACAGGAGATCCTTCCGGGGACGGCTGCGCAGGGTGCGCATATTGAACCCGTGGCGGCCGATGATCTCCACCGCCGCCGCCAGTGCCCCCGCCTGATTGCGGGTGGTGAACAGCAGGATGAAATGATCCCCCAGCCGGGTGCCCAGCCCGGTGTTTTCCGTCCGGGAAAAGACGCCGAAGCGGGTGGTATTACTGCCGCTGCGGTGGATGTTCTCCTCCAGCACCTGTAAGCCGAACAGCTCTGCCGTCCGGGCCCCGGCGATGGCCGCCACCGTCCTGTCCCCCAGCCGGGCCACCTGTCGGGCCGCCAGGGCGGTGTTGCTGTGCTCCCGGGTCTGCCAGCCGTGCTTTTCCACATAGGGGGCGCACTGGGCCAGCGCCTGGGGATGGCTCACCACCGTGCGGATGTCGGCCAGTGTGGCTCCCGGCAGGGCCAGCAGATCGTGGCGCACCGCCAGCTCATACACGCCGTTGACGAACAGTCCGCCGTCGAACATCATGTCGGTGACCTGGCCCACCTCTCCGGCCGAGCTGTTTTCCAGCGGGAGGACGGCGCAGTCGCACACCCCCTGCACCACCGCCTGATGGGCTGCGGCGAAGCTGGGGTAGCCCTCCAGCCGGGCCGAGGGGAAGATCTCCTGTGCGGCTATATGGGCAAAAGCACCCTCCGTGCCGCTGTAGGCCACCCGCATTCCCTCCAGCAGCTGCCGCTGATACTCCTTAGAGAGATCCATACTGTACTGCAAAAAGCGCACATAGTGCTCCCGCAGCACAGGATCGCTCACCCGGGCGCTGCCCTTTTCCAGCACCTCTTTTTCCCGTGCGCCGTCAAAGATGGGCAGGCCCCGCTGCTGCTTATAGTCGGCCACCCGGGCGGCGGCCCCCATCCGGCGGACGAACAGCCGGGCCATCTCGGCGTCCACCTGAGAAATGATCTGTCTTGCTTCCTGAAGCTGATCCATGGGGTTCTTCCTTTCTGCCGGACTGCGTTCCCGGCGAACGATGAAAAAGCGGCCCCTGCCCGGTCAGGCAGAAGCCGCTGTCCTTTTTCTCGATCAGTCAAGCTGCGCCGTCCCGGTACTCCTCTGACAAAAGGTAAAGTAATAGGAATACAGAATAAACAGAACGGCAGCAAAAAAGCCCGCGAACAGCTTCGCGGCGGCAGCCAGATCCCAACACATTGCAGATATCATGGGCCGTGCTCCTTTCGGCAGCTTCTATTGCTTTAGCATAACACAGTCGCGGCCGTCCGTCAACCGTCTTTGGCACATTTTTCGACGGTTTTTACCGCATACTGCTGACGATGGCGCCCGCCAGCGCCTCCACCTCCTCCAGCTGTCCCCGCTTCAGGGTGGAGCGCAGGGTGAGCTTTTTACCCAGCACATGGTTGGAAGAACCGGTGAGCATTTCATCCATCTTTCTTGCGGCCACCGGAGCCCAGGAGCCGTTTTCCACCAGCGCCACCGTCCGTCCCTGCAGGCCGTGGTGGAGCAGGCTGAGCAAAAAGGTCTCCATGGCGGGGAACAGCCCGCCGTTATAGGTGACCGAGGCCAGCACCAGATGGCTGCGGCGGAAGGCCTCCGCCAGGGCATAGGAAGGATGCTCCCGGGAGAGATCCACCAGCCGCACCTGCTGAACACCCTTTTCACTGAGCACATTGGCCAGTGCCTGGCAGGCCAGCTCGGTGCCGCCGTAAACCGAGGCATAGGCGATGAGCACCCCCGTCTCCTCCGGGGTGTAGGTGCTCCACTGCTGATATTTGTCCAGAATCAGGCCCAGCTCCTGCCGCCAGATGGGTCCGTGGAGGGGGCAGATCTGCCGGATGTCCAGGCCGGCGGCCTTTTTCAGCAGCTGCTGCACCGGGCCGCCGTATTTGCCCACGATGTTGGTGTAGTACCGGCGGTATTCGTCCATCCGCGCCTTGAGATCGGTCTGATCGGCGAACAGGTTGCCATCCAGCGCGCCGAAGGTGCCAAAGGCATCGGCGGAAAACAGCGTCCCGTCGGTGCGGTCATAGGTGACCATCACCTCCGGCCAGTGCACCATGGGGGCCATATGGAAGGACAGCACGTGCTTCCCCGTGAGCATGGAGACGCCGTCCCGGGCGGTGTCGGCCCGCGCGGCCACCTCCGGCCCGAAGAACTGCTCCAGCATGGTTTTGGCCCCGGCGGAGCACACCGCCTGACACTTGGGCCAGCGGCGCAGCACCTCGGCGATGGTGGCGGTGTGGTCGGGCTCCATGTGCTGGATGATGAGGAAATCCAGATTGCGCCCGTCCAGCAGGGACTCCACATTGCGGAGGAACACCTCCCGCACCGACTGATCCACCGTGTCGAACAAAACGGTCTGCCGATCCAGCAGCAGGTAGCTGTTATAGCTCATGCCCTCCGGCACGGGGTACTGCTTTTCAAAGATATCGGTCGCCCGGTCAGAAGCCCCCACATACCACAGATCCCCGCTCACCCGGCGATAGCCCGGAGCCACCGCCGCACCGCCGTCGGTCACCGGCTCCTCTGCCGCCACAGGACGGGCCTGTCCGGCCAGCACCGCGTTCAAAAAGTCCTCGGCCCGCTGGGTGCAGCTGCCGCAAAAGGCGGTGGCCCGGGTCTTTTCCCGCAGCTCGGCCACCGTTTTCACGCC
>CAZDUQ010000115.1:0-4662 GCA_964508665.1 uncultured Oscillospiraceae bacterium
GGGAGTGACGCAGGTGCCGGTGGCGCGGCAAACCACGATGGGCTCGGCCAGCACGTCGGCGGCGGAATCGTTGATATCGGGGCGGGAGACGATGACCTTGCGGGCCTCGAACTTCATCTTGCGGGAGGTGTTGCCCACCTTGGTGATCTCGCCCACGGCCTCGATGTAGTCGCCGGCATACACGGGAGCCAGGAACTCGATGTTGTCGTAAGCGCAGAACAGGCCCTCATCGCCGTCCTGGATGATCAGCAGCTCGGTGGCCACATCGCCGAACAGGTGCACCATGTGGGCGCCGTCCACCAGATTTCCGCCGTAATGGGCGTCCTTCGCGCTCATGCGGAGTCTCAGCATAGACTTAGCAGTTTCCATTTTTGTTTCCTCCTAAAATTTTATGGTTAATTTAATAAAACACGCAAAATTTTCGCCGGTTTTCCGATTTTCGCGGGGAAAATCAATAAAAAAGCGCTACAAATTGTAAAAAGACTTTACAATCAATAGCGCTTCATGACGACATGACAGTAACCGCACACTGGCTGCGGCTCCCAAGAGCGGATGTCAGGATCCATGGCGCTCTTTCGGCGGAAAGCACATTCGCGCTGTGCCTCCGGGATCCTTCCCGTTGTCATCGCAGCGTTACCTTGCTCCCCGCGCCTCTATTGCCCAAATATGTAATTTTCTCAGGAAAATAACAGCTCTCTACACATCAAATTATACCCGATTGTCGAAATGATGTCAATAGATTTCACAGCCGTCTTTCATAGTTTTTTTCCACCATTTGCAGGATGTCCGGCTGCATTCCCAGCAGACGGCAGATGTTGATGGCATCCCGCGGGCAGTCCTGCCGGCCCTCCACCCGATACAGGCCGTAATTCATGTGGCGGCTGATGAGCTCCACCCCCACGTCCCCGCCCCGGGCGGCGATCTCCTTTTGCAGGGCGTCCACATCCAGCTCCTTCAGGCCGATGACCTGATAGTGGGCCGAGGCCCGCTGGGCCACGTTGTCATAGTGGGTGGCCAGGACGGTGACGGCGTTTTTCCCGTTGAGATATTCGGTGACGGCCTGCACGATGGCCGCGCCCTCATCCGGGTTGGTGCCCCGGGCGAACTCGTCCAGCAGCAGGAAGGAGAAGCCCTCCCCCAGCTTTTCGGCCACCTGATTGAACCGCACCATCTCGCCGCCGAAGCTGGACAGGCCCCGGTCGATGTTCTCCAGATCCTCGGAGATGATGTACATCCCGTCGAACAGCGGGGCGCTGGCGGCCCGGGCAAAGGGGAAAAAGCCGCACTGGATCAGCAGGATGTTCAGCGCGATGGTCTTGAGGGCCACGCTCTTGCCGCCCATGTTGGCGCCGGTGATGACGGTGGCGCCCTTTTCCAGTCGAATGGACACCGGGGTAAAGGTCTTGCCCCGACCGAAGACGGCATCGGCGATCTGGGGGTTGACCATATCGGTCATATCCAGCGTGCTTTCGGTAAAGGTGGGCATACAGCCGCCGTAGCGCTTGGCCAGGCAGGCCTTTTCCACCGTCAGGTCGATGTCGGCGATGGCCTCCATATTGTGGAGCATATCGTCGATATAGGGCCGCAGGGACAGGGACAACTCACCCCGGATGCGCATCTCCTCGTGCTCCTCGTCGGCGGCCACCACCGAGCGGCGGGCCTGAAGCCCTTCCTTTTCGTCGCCGTCGGGCAGGCGGCGGATGTGCTCCTCCAGCTCCCGCTTTTCCTTTCGCAGAGCCCGCAGGGTCTGGGACCAGCCGTCGCCGATGAAGAAGGAGGCCACCCGGTTGCCCTCGGGATCCAGCAGATCCAGCGCCGGGGTGGTGTCCTTCAGCGAGATGCCCTCCAGATGCAGCACCTGCTGGACCTGGAGGAACAGGGGCAGCATCTCATCGCATTTCAGCAGGAAGCGCTTGAGCTCGAACAGCTCGATCTCGTTCAGCGCCGTCTCCCGGCATTTCAGGGCGGTGGGACGGACATTTTTCACCGTCATGAACACCAGCAGCAGCTTGTCCAGCGCCTTCTGGCAGCCTTCGCCCTGTTCCAGCTGACGGCGGAGAGCGTCCAGCTCGGCGGAAGCGCCCTCCTCCTCACACAAAACGCCATGCTCCTGCCGGGTGACGCTTTCGCTGTCCACCACGGTGAGCACCCGGCGGATGTTGGACAGCTGCCGCAGCAGCTCCGGCTTTTCCTCCGGGCCGTAGGGGCGCAGCTCCCGCACCCGCTCCTCGCCGTAGGGAGAGCAGGGCTTGAGGGCATCCAGCACATACTGGAAGCCGATGTTTTCTCTCTGAGCAAAGGGCAGACTGATCATTTTGCATCCTCCATTACATTGATGACCGGCAGGCCCACCCGGGCCTCCATGCGGGCCATCAGCTCTTCCTTGGAAAAGTGAAAGCCATAGGCCGAGAAGGGGTTCACCGTCACCGCCACCAGATTGACGGTATCCACCACCTTCAGCGTCACGCCCCGGCGGGCGATGCGCTCGAAATTGTCCCGCTTCAACAGAATTTTGCTGCTGTCCCGCACCACAAAGGTCAGGCCCTTCAGCGGCGCGCTGGACATCAGCAGCGGCTTCATGAGAAAATCCGACATGGCACCGCCAAAGAAGACGGTTTTGGCCCCTTCGGCCTCCGGGCGGCGCAGGGCATCCTCCAGCGACATTCCCGCCGGCACCTGCCAGGGCTCGCCTGCTCCCAGCAGCACCATGCCGCGGAAGTCCTCGTCCTCCGCCGCCAGCGCCCGCAGTGCCGGGTCATCGGTTTCCGGCAGGGTGAGGATCCGGCAGTGATAGGCGGTATCCTCCACCACGGTATCGATATTTTTGTTGTAGGAGGCCCCGGTACACAAAACGGTGGCCTCGGTCACCCGGCGGCTGCACAGGGTCTTGCGGCTGAGGGCGCCGTCGATGATGACCACATCGGCCCCGTGGCGGAAGAAATCCTCCCGCACCCGGGCCAGCTGGCTGGTGATGGAAGGCCCCGCCAGCTGGATGGAGCCGTCGCTTTTGGCCCGCAGCATCACCACATCCCCCATGGGGGTGGAAATGCCGGTGGTTTCAATGATCTCCCGGGTCACATCGCAGTGCCGCAGGATCAGGTCGGAGGCGGTGGCCACCAGCGTGCCCGCCTCCACCCGGATGCCCGGCTTTCTGGTGCCGGTGACCAGATCCTTATCCTCGCCGTCCCGGCCGATGGAGGTCAGGGCCAGCACCCGGCCGTCGCCGTTGATCTCCCGGATGATGCGGTTCAGGGCGGTGGTCTTTCCTGCATTTTTGCACATACCGATGATGGAGATCGACCGATAGGGCCGGATCAGTTCGCTCAATGTGGGCTTCATGGGTACCCTCCCTTGTTGTTGTCAGGTTTCGCTCAGCGCCTCCAGCGCGTCGCCGATGATGGCGTTGGACACCAGAAAGCCGGTGGGCGTCAGATGCCAGCGGCCGCCGTCCCGCCGCACATGACCGGTGGGGAGATAGTTCTCCAGCCGCCGGGCAAAGGGGGCAAACTCCCGCCCCCAGCGGGTGTAAAAGGCATCCTCATCGATGCCGTCCGCCGTACGCAGCGCCAGCATCACATACTCCCCCACCCGGTTGGAAAAGGCCAGCTCGTCGGCATCCTCCACGATGGGTTTATGACCGTTCATGCCGCCGATAAAGGCACGGATATCCGGCGTAAAGCTGAACCGCCGCCCGCCGTAAAAGCTGTGGGCCGCGCAGCCCAGCCCCAGATAGTCGGAAAGATCCCAGTACCGGCTGTTGTGCCGGGAACGGTATCCCCTCTGTGCGAAGTTGGAGATCTCGTACTGGGCATAGCCCTTCCCTTCCAGCCGTTCCACCGCCGCCAGATACAGATCGGCCTGGGTATCGTCGTCCGGCAGGACGGGGGCTTCCCGCCACAGGGGCGTGCCCTCCTCCAGCTTGAGGGCGTAGCAGGAGATATGCTTCGGCTCCAGGGCGCAGATGTCCTCCACGCTTTGCAGCCAGCCCGCCATGGTCTGTCCCGGCAGGCCGTAGATCAGGTCGAGAGACAGATTGTCGGTGCAGTAGCGTCTGCACAGCGCCGCCGCCTCCCGGGCCTTTTCAAAGGTATGGATGCGGCCGATGCGCCGCAGCAGGGCATCGTCCGAGGTCTGCACCCCCATGGAGATGCGGTTGACCCCGGCCCGCTTCAGCTGCTGAAACAGCGCCCTGTCGGCGCTTTCCGGGTTGACCTCCACCGTGATCTCGCAGCCGCGGAGCAGGGTCACCCGGCGGGAGAGGGCCTTCAGCAGCTTGGCCAGGCGCTTCCCGCCAAAAACCGATGGCGTGCCGCCGCCGATGTACACCGTGTCCACCGGATAGCTGCCGCCGGGCACAAAGAGCCCCTCCAGCTGCCGCAGCAGGGCCGCCAGATAGTCGTCCATCAGCCGGTCGTCCCACTGCGCAGTGGAGCAGAAATCGCAGTAGGCGCATTTGCTGCGGCAGAACGGGATGTGGAAATAGACCCCCAGCGTGCCGTTCATGTTATTCCTCATCCAGCCGCAGGACGGCCATAAAGGCCTCGGTGGGCACCTGGACGGTACCCAGAGAGCGCATCTTCTTTTTGCCCTCCTTCTGCTTTTCCAGCAGCTTCTTCTTTCGGGTGATGTCGCCGCCGTAGCACTTGGCCAGCACGTCCTTGC
>CAZDUQ010000116.1:0-4651 GCA_964508665.1 uncultured Oscillospiraceae bacterium
CGGCGGGTATAGGGGTGCCGGGGGCGGTCGAACACATCGTCCACCGCGCCCTCCTCCACGATCTCCCCGTGGTACAGCACGGCCACCCGGTCGCACAACTGCGAGACCACCGCCAGATCGTGAGAAATGAACAGATAGGACAGTCCCAGCCGCTCCCTCAGATCGACCAGCAGCTGTAAGATCTGGGTCTGCAGGGTCACATCCAGCGCTGATACCGGCTCGTCCAGCACCAGAAAGCGACTGCCCTGCATCAGGGCCGCGGCGATAGCCACCCGCTGTCGCTGCCCGCCGGAAAGCTGGGCGGGACGGCGGTCATAGTGTTCAGCCTCCAGATGCACCAGCGCCATCATCTCCAGCGCCCGGCGGCGGCGCTCCGCCTTGTCCCGGACGCCGATGGCCCGCAGCGGCTCCTCCAAGATCCAACCCACCGTTTTTGCAGGGTTCAGCGAGCCGTAGGGATCCTGAAACACCATCTGGGGGCGGCTGCTGCGCAGGATCAGCTCGCCCTCGGTGTCGGTGACCAGCCCTAAAATGCACTTGGCCAGGGTGGATTTTCCCGAGCCGGATTCCCCCACCAGCCCCAGCACCTGTCCCTCCTCCAGAGTCAGGGAGATGTTTTTCAGATATTTCAGGCGCTTTTTGCCCCTTCCGTAATAGGCAGAAAGGCCGCGTAGCTCCAGAATGGGCTCAGACATCGGCTTCCCCTCCCTTCGTCCGTTTGCGGGTAGGACGGGCGGCGATCAGCCGCCGGGTGTAGTCCTCCTGCGGATGGAAAAACACCTGCTCCATTGGGCCTTCCTCCACGATGCGTCCCTTCTGCATGACGGCCACCCGCTGACACAGATGGCGCACCACCCCCAGATCATGGGAAATGAACAGGATGGAGGTGCCCTCCGTCCGGTTGATCTCCCGCAGCGTCTGCAAAATCTCCGCCTGAATGGTCACATCCAGCGCGGTGGTGGGCTCGTCGGCGATGAGCAGCTGGGGCCGCAGCACGATGGCCGAGGCGATCATCACCCGCTGCCGCATCCCGCCGGAAAGCTCGTGGGGATATTCTTCATACAGGGTCTCCACCTGCTCCAGCCCGGCCAGCGACATGGCCTCCAGCGCCCGGGTGCGGCGCTCGCTGCGGGAAAGATCGGTGTGGATGCGCAGCGCTTCCTCCACCTGTCTGCCGATCTTCATGGTGGGGTTGAGGGAGGTCATGGGCTCCTGAAAAATGATGGACAGCTCGTCCCCCTGATAGCGGCGCAGCGTTTCCCGATCCATGGACAGCAGGTCAACGCCGTCAAACAGCGCCCGGCCGGACACCGTCACATCGGAGCGCTTCAGCAGCCCCATCAGAGCGTGGGCCGTCATGGATTTTCCCGATCCGGATTCCCCTACGATGCCCACGATCTCGCCCTTGTCCACTTGCAGGCTGATATCCTTCACCGCTTCAAAGGCTGCGTCTCTGTCGTGGAAGACCACCGAAAGATGTTCGATCTGTAACAGCACGGCTCACTCCACCCTTTCCCGGATGCCCTCGCCCAGCATTCCCACACCCAGAATGATAAAAATGACCACCAGCGCGGGGAAAACGGTACACCAGGGCGCGGTGAACAAAATACTCTGCCCCTCGCTGAGCATCCGGCCCAGACTGGCATCCGCCGGGCCCACACCGATGCCCAGAAAGCTCATGGATGCCTCTGACAGCACGGCGTTGTTAAAGCCGATGGTCAGCCCGGACAGCAGCACCGGCCAGGTGTTGGGCAAAATATGGACGAACAGGATGCGGAAGGGCGAAACCCCCGCCAGCCGGGCCGCCCGGACAAAATCCCGGTCCCGATATTTCAGATATTCCCCCCGCACCAGTCGGGCAAAGCTGGGAATGAACAGAATACCCAGCGCCGCCACCACATTCCAGGTGCCGGAGCCGGTGATGGCGATGATGACCATGGCCAGCAGGATGCTGGGGAAGGCGGTGACGGCATCGCAGATGCGCATCACCACGGCGTCCAGCAGGCCGCCGTAATAGCCGCACAGAGCGCCCAGCAGCAGTCCGAAGACAAAGCCCACCGCCAGCACGGCCAGGGCGATGAGCAGTGTGGTGGAGGCTCCGTCCAGCGTTCGTGAGAACACATCCCGCCCCAGGTGGTCACAGCCGAAGGGATGAGACAGCGAGGGGGGCGCCAGCTTGTCCCCGCCGCTGAGCCGGGCGGGATCGTGAGGCGTCCAGAACAGGCCCAACGTCATAAAGGCCAGCATCGCGCCGCTGAGGATGAGCCCCAGCGTCAGGTACCAGTTGCGTTTTTTCACAGGCTCACCTTCCCTTCAGCCGGGGATCCATGACCCGGTTCAGCCCATCGGCCAGAAAATTGCACAGCACCACCAGAACGGCCACTACAAGGATGATGGCCTGTACCACCGGATAATCCCGGTTGTTGATGGAGGAGATCAGCAGCTGCCCCAG
Source organism: uncultured Oscillospiraceae bacterium (assembly GCA_964508665.1). Lineage (GTDB taxonomy): Bacteria > Bacillota > Clostridia > Oscillospirales > Butyricicoccaceae > UBA4644. The sequence goes on from CAZDUQ010000116.1 coordinate 2,453, forward strand.
CCCGGGGATGGCAAACACCCGCTCCACCACGATGGAGCCGGCCACCAGCTCGGCCACTGTGGTAGCCAGAAAGGTCACCACCGGCAGCATGGCGTTGCGCAGAACGTGCCGCCACAGGGCGGAAGTGCGGCTGTTGCCCTTGGAATAGGCGGTGCGGACGTAATCGGCCTTCAGCTCACTGAGCACCGAGCTCCGGAGCATTTTCACCGTCATGGCGCTTTTGGGCAGGGCCACCGCCAGCGAGGGAAAGAGCATGAACCACAGATAGGCCCCCAGCCCGTTCTGCGGCTCCACATAGGCCCCCGGCTGAAAGACCTTCAGCACCAGACCAAAGAAAAACACCAGCCCGATGCCCAGCACAAAGTTGGGTACCGACATCAGCAGCTGATTGACCACGGTGAGCGCCCGATCCACGGCGCCGCCGGCATAACGGGCGGCCAGCAGTCCCAGCGGCAGCGCCAGCAGCAGGATGAGCGCCAGCGAAAACAGCGCCAGCGTCACCGTGGGCAGCACGCAGGGAGCCAGCAGCTGGGCCACCGGCAGATCAAAGTTATAGGAAATGCCCAGGTCGCCCCGGACAAGATCGGTGAGCCAGTTCCAGTACCGGATAGGCAGGGGGTCATCCAGCCCCAGCCGGGCCCGGAGGGCGGTCACCTGCGCCTCGGTGGCGTTCAGGCCCAAAATCGCGTCGGTGGGGTCGCCAGGGATGATGGAAAAGGCCACAAAGGCCAGCACCGTCACCAGCAGCAGCGTCACCACCAGCAGCAAAAGCCGCTTGCACAGCTGTTTCAGCATCGCGGGATCTCTCTCTTTCCAAAAGGGGGCCTGCCGCACCATCGGCAGCAGGCCCCGCAGGGTTCAGTTCTGATAATAAATGGCAGACATATCCAGCACATAGGTGGCATAGAAGGTCATGCCCTCCAACCCGGGCTTCAGCACCGTCAGGTCGCACAGATCCTGTAGCCACAGGCTGGCCGCCCGTTCACTGAGGATCTCCTGCGCCCGCTGATACAGCGCCACCTGCTGCTCCGGATCCATGGTCACGGCGGCCCGGGCCACCACATCGTCAAATTCCGCGTCGGAGAAGTTGATAAAGTTCTTGCTGTGACCGGTGGTATACCGCTCCAGCATCTCCCGGGCAGTCATGTCGCTGGCGGCGATGCCGGAGACCGTGGCCTGGTAATCCCGGCCCTTGTACACATCCTGCACCCAGCTCTCCCAGGAAACCTCCACCACCTGGGCGTCGATACCCACGGCGGCCAGCTGCTGGGACAGCACCAGACCGGTGTCCACGTGCTGCTCGTAGTTGGCGGGAACGGTGATGGTCATGGCAAAGCCGTCGGGATAGTCGGCATCGGCCAGCAGCTGCCGGGCCTCGTCCAGATCCTGCTGATAAGCCTCGGCCAGCTCCGGCAGATAATACCTGGTAAAGGCGGGGTACATACTGGTGCCGGTGGCCACACCGGCGCCGTCGCACACAAAGTCGATGACCTCCGGCACGCTGATGGCGTAATACATGGCCTGCCGCACCCGGATATCGTCAAAAGGCTTTACGGCGTTGTTCAGATACAGGGCCTGCACCAGCTTCATGGTGTCCTGCAAAACGGTGAAGTCCCCCTCCACCTGCGCGGCCACGGAGTTGGGCAGGTGGATGACCATATCCAGCGTGCCGCCCTTGAGCCCCAGCACCAGCGTGTTCACATCGGTAATGATCTTGAAGGTGACCGCCTCCAGCTGGGGCTTTTCGCCCCAGTAGCCGTCATAGCGCACCATCTCCATACTGCTCTGGGGGGTGTAGGAGACAAAGGAGAAGGGCCCGGTGCCCACGGGGGCAGCGGCCTGGGTATCTCCCGAGCCTGCGGGAATGATGGCCGCCGTCATGGCGTTGAGGAACTCCAGGCTGGGCTCCTTCAACGCCACTACGATCCGGCCTTCCCCGTCGGCCTCGATGCTCTCCACATTGGAAAACGCCGGGATCAGGGGAACTCCATCGTTCTCCGAACCGGCGCAGCGTTTCAGGGAATACAGGACATCCTCCGCTGTGACGGCCGCTCCGTTGTGGAAGGTGACTCCTTCCCGGAGGGTAAAGGTGTAGCGCATACCATCCGCGTCCATCTCATAGTCACTGGCCACGGCGGGGATCACGCCGCCGTCGGGGCTGGCCTTCATCAGGCCCTCGAAGAGGTTGAACAGCACCTC
>CAZDUQ010000117.1:0-4550 GCA_964508665.1 uncultured Oscillospiraceae bacterium
GAACAGAAAAGGAGATCGAACATGAATCTTTGTGACATTCGCCCGGGGATGAACCTGGCGGGCTTTTATTTATTGAAGCAGGCCTCTCTGCGTACCACCGCCGCCGGAAAGCCCTATCTGGCGGGCATTCTTTGCGACCGCAGCGGCAGCGCCGAGCTGAAGGTCTGGGACTACAGCGGCCCCCTCTCCCACCAGGACGAGGGCGCGGTGGTGTGCATCCAGGGCCGGGTCTCGGAGTTCAAGGGGGCCGTGCAGGTGACGGCCGAGCGCATCCGCGCCGCCACGCCGGAGGATCGGTATGATCTGAGCCTGCTGGTGCCCACCGCGCCGCTGGAGCTGCAAGCCGCGCTGGGTGAGCTGGAGCGGCTGCTGGACAGCGTGACGGACGAGGGCTACCGGGCGGTGTGCCGTCGTATGCTCCAGCTGCATCACGATGACTTTGTCACCATCCCTGCCGCCAAAAGCGTCCACCACGGCTTTGTCCACGGGCTGCTGATGCACACCCTGAATATGATGAAGACCGCCGACTTTCTGGCGGCGCAGTACGGCGATTTTCTGGACAGAGATCTGCTGCTGGCAGGCACCTTTCTCCACGATTTTGCCAAGATCCGGGAGTTCCAGGTCTCCCCTGCCGGTCTGGTTTCGGATTACACCGTGGAGGGCCAGCTGCTGGGGCATCTGGTGATGGGAGCGCAGGAGGTGAAAGAGGTCTGCGAATCCTGCGGCGTGACCGGTGAGCGGGCCATGCTGTTACAGCATATGCTGCTCTCCCACCACGGCCAGCCGGAGTTTGGCGCGGCGGTGCTGCCCCAGTGCGCCGAGGCCGAGCTTCTGTGCTATATCGACCTGATCGACAGCCGCATGGAGATCTATCGGGAGACGCTGGAAAAGCTGGAGCCCGGGCAGTTCTCTGACCGGGTGTTCGCGCTGGACAACAAGCGGCTGTATCGCCACGCATGATGGAGCTCGAGGCGTTCCGCAGCCGGTTTTCCCTGCGGCTGGATCGGCAGCAGGAGGCTGCCGTCCGACAGACCGAGGGCCCGGTGCTGCTGCTGGCAGTGCCCGGCAGCGGAAAGACCACCGCCCTGCTGGCCCGGGTGGGATATCTGCTTTACGGCCGGGACGTGCCGCCGGAGAGCATCCTCACCGTCACCTATACCGTGGCGGCCACTGCCGACCTGCGGCGGCGCTTTGCCCAGACTTTTGGCGAGGAGTACGCCGGGCAGCTGGAGTTCCGCACCATCAACGGGATGTGCGCCCGTATCATCCGGCAGTATGAGCAGAGCTGCGGACGGCAGGCCTTTCGGCTGGTGAGCGACGAAGGCGAAAGCGCCCGTCTGCTGCGGGAGGCATGGCGGGCCTGTGGCCGGGGCTTTCCCTCCGACGCCGAGCTTGAGGACGCCCGCACCCGCATCGCCTATTGCAAAAACGCCATGCTGTCCGACGAGGACATCCGGCAACAGGAGGAGGGAGAAGCGCTGTTCGCCCTGTTCCGCGCTTACCGGCAGCTGCTGCTGAACAGACGGCTGATGGACTATGACGATCAGATGGTCTATGGTCTGAAGATCCTCCGCTCCCAGCCGTCGATCCTGGAAAGCTGGCAGCGGCAGTACCGGTATTTTCACGTGGACGAGGCGCAGGATACCTCCCGCATCCAGCACGTCATTCTGCGGCTGCTGGCCGGGCGCAGCCGCAACCTGTTTCTGGTGGGCGACGAGGATCAGAGCATCTACGGCTTTCGCGCCGCCTGTCCTCAGGCGCTGACCGATTTTGAAAAGGACTGGCCGGGGGCGGCGGTGCTGTATCTGGAGACCAACTACCGCTCTACCGGGGCCATTGTGGCGGCGGCCGACGGCTTTATCCGACAGAGCCCCCACCGCCGTCCCAAGCGGATGTCCACCCCCAACCCCCGGGGCGCGGAGGTCACCCGGAAATGGGTCTCCCGTCGGTGGAACCAGTATGCTTATCTGGCGGAGCAGGCGGCGGCGGGTGGGCCGCTGGCGGTGCTGTATCGCAATCACGAGAGTGCCCTCCCCCTCATCGATCTGCTGGAAAAGCAGGGCATCCCCTACACCTGCCGGGGACAGAAGGCGGGCTTTTTTACCCATCCCACCGTGCGGGATGTGGTGGATATCCTGCGGTTCGCCCGACGACAGGACGACGCCGAGCTGTTTCTGCGGCTGTACTATAAATTCCGCTGCGGCATCAATCGGGATCTGGCCCAGCGGGCCGTGCAGGTGGGACGGAAGCAGCCGGGGAAGCCCCTGTTTGCGCTGGCCGCCGTCATGCTGGAGGAAGACTGGCAGCTGCAAAAGCTGGAGGGCGTCTATTCTCAGCTGTGCCTTTTGCCGGACGATACCGCCCCGCAGGCGCTGGATCGCATCTGCGTGGACATGGGCTACCGGGAGTATCTGCGGGCAAAGAGCGCCGACGAGGGCAAGCTGGACATTCTGATGGCGCTGGCCCGCAGCAACCCCGTTCAGGAGGAGTTCCTCCGGCGGCTGGAGGAGCTGGAGACGCTGGCCAGAGGCGGAAAATCCGCCGACAGCGGCGTGGTGTTGTCCACCATCCACAGCAGCAAGGGGCTGGAATATGACCGGGTGATCCTGATGGATGTGGCCGACGGCATTTTGCCCCAGACCGCCGCGCCGGTGACCGACGCGGGGGATCTTCAGTTGGAGGAGGATCGGCGGCTGTTTTATGTGGCCATGACCCGAGCCAAGCGCAGTCTGGAGATCCTGTCCTGCCGCAGCATGGAGAGCAGCTTTGCAGACAGCCTTTTTCCGGAAGAGCCTGTACCCCAGACCCGCGCCGTACCAAAGCCCGCCAAAAAACGGCCCGCGCAGCCAGACGCCGATCGGTTCATGATAGGCACGCTGGTGCATCACAAGCGCTTTGGCCGGGGGCTGATCTGCTCCCGGGAGGGGGACATCGCCCTGATCCGCTTTGATGACGGCCAGCAGAAGCGCATCGCCCTGCACACCGCCCTGCGGGGCGGCATCCTGCGGCCCGCCGACTGATCCATATATGCAAAACGACCCTTCTCCACGGTGAGAAGGGTCGTTTTTTGATTGTCGGTCACACACCGGCCCAGACGAACCAGATGAACAGATAGCCTGCGATCACCGCCGTCAAAGTAAAGGGCACGCCGATCTTCAGAAAATCTGAGGTTTTGACCTTGTAGCCCTCCTTTTGCAAAATGCCGATGGTGGCGATGTTGGCCGAGGCGCCTATGGGGGTCAGGTTGCCGCCCAGCGTGGCACCGGTGAGCAGGCCGAAATACAGCACGGTGGGGTCGCAGCCCATCATGGAGGCGATGCCGGTGACCACCGGCAGCATGGTGGCCACATAGGGGATATTGTCGATAAAGGCGCTCATCAGCACCGAGCCCCAGACGATGAGGGAATACATCACAAACAGATCATCACCGCCGACGCGAATGAACAGCTGGGCGATCTGATCGATAACGCCCGCTTCTTCCAGCGAGCCGATGACCACAAACAGGCTGCCCAGCAGCAGCAGAGTCCTGTAATCCACCTCCTTCAGGGCGGCCCTGACCATGCCCTGACCGCGATATTTGACCGCAGCACGGACAAGGCCGATGACAAACAGGCTCATGCAGATGATGCCGTTGATCAGGGCGGGCGTGTTGGGGATGAAGGAGGCCACGATCAGCAGCGCCACCGTACCCACCAGCAGAAGGGTGGGGAAATAATCCTCCACAGGGGTCAGGGTCTGCACCGACACCGGCTGCCGGTTTTTGCGGAACAGCAGGGCGATCACCGGGATGGTACACACTGCCCCCAGCTCCACCGCCCAGAAGATGCTGGGACGGCCGTCCATCCAGATGAACTCCAGAAAGTTCATGTCGGCATAGCCGCCCAGCATGATGGAGGTGGTATCCCCCACCAGCGTGGCCGCGCCCTGCAAATTGGAGGACACCGAGATGCAGATCAGCATGGGCACGGGAGAGATATTCAGCTTTTTGCAGATGGCAAGGCCCACCGGGGCGATCATCAGGACGGTGGCCACATTGTCCACAAAGGCGGAGACGACACCGGCGAACAGCGACATGGCCACCGCCACCCACACCACATTGGGAGTCTTTTTCAGCAGCAGATCGGCCAGGCGGTTGGGCATTTTGGACTCGATGAACAGAAAGACCGTTCCCATGGTACCGGCCAGCATCAGCAGGACGTTCCAGTCGATGGCGGCGAAAACGCCCTTCAGGGGCATGATCCCCAGCGCCACATAGAGCATGGCGGAGATCAGCGCCACATAGGGCCGCTTTTCGGACAGGACAATCATCAGCACATAGGTGATGATGAACAGGACGAGCGCGATGGTTTGCATGTTCTTTTCTCCTTTCAATTTCAACAAAAAAAGACTTTCCCCGCCACGATGGACGGCAAAAGTCTTGTTACAAACGGGCACAGTCCGGTGCTTGCGCACGGGATGACGAACTGAACCGCACGCGGATGCGTGCCAACTACTCCCTTATGCTGGAGACAAGTATATCGGTTTTTTGCCCGGTTGTCAAGGATTTTTCT
>CAZDUQ010000118.1:0-4525 GCA_964508665.1 uncultured Oscillospiraceae bacterium
CCGATATGGAACAGGGCGATGACCCCCGGGCCGGTGTGCGCGCCGATGACCGGGCCCACATGGTTGAACACCACGCCTTTGACGGGAACCTCTTTCTGGATCAGGTCGGCCAGATAACGGGCCTCCTCCAGACAGTCACCGTGGGAGATGTAAATGGTCTGGGTCTCGGGCTCCAGGATGGTCTCCTTCAGATGCTCCTTCAGGGCGGCCAGAGAGCCCTTGCGGCCCCGGGCGGTGCCCAGCTTGGTGAGACGGCCGCCGTCATCCATGTGCATCACCGGCTTGATCTGCAACGCCGAGCCCAGAACGGCGGTGGTTTTGCTCACGCGGCCGCCCCGGTGCAAAAAGTTCAGATCGTTGACGGTGAACCAGTGGCACAGATGGGGGATCAGCCAGTTGGCGTAGTCATACGCCTCCTCCAGCGTGGCGCCGGCCTGCTGCTTTTCCCACACATGACGGATGAACAGGCCCTGCCCCAGCGAGGCGCACAGGGTGTCCACGCACAGGATCTTCCGCTGGGGATACTTTTCCCGCAGCTCGTCGGCGGCCAGCATCCCGGTGCTCACCGTGCTGCTCAGGGCGGAGGAAAAGCCCAGATACAGGATATCCTGCCCCGCCTCCAGAATGGGCTCCATCACATGGAGGAAATCCCCCAGCGAGGGTGCGGAGGTGGACGCCGGCTTTTCCGCCCGCATCAGGTCATAAAAATCCCCTGCGGGGATCTCCCGCCAGTCCAGATAATTGGTGAAGGTCCGTTCCTCCACCTTCACATTCAGATGGGCCACCGCCAGCCCCATCTCCCGCGCCAGCCCGTCGGGCAGGTCGCAGCTGGAATCGGTCACGATCACATACTTGCTCATTGCAGATCTCTCCGTTTCTTGATTTTTCGAAAAAGGGACGGCTCAGCCCAGCACCGAGACCACGCCCAGGCTCACCGTCAGCATGATGAGCCCCGCGGCGGCCACGCCCAGAAAGATGGCCGGGACGGCCCGTTTGGCCTTCAGCCCCATGACGGCCGCCACCAGCGAGCCGGTCCAGGCGCCCGTCCCCGGCAGGGGGATGGCCACCAGAATGAACAGGCCCAGCATCTCATATTTATAGTAGCTCTCACTTTTTTTATGCGCCCGTTCCCTGAGCCAGCGGGCAATACCGGAAAAGTGCTTTGTAGACTCCATCCACGCCAGCAGCTTATTGATGAACAGCAGGATGAAGGGCACGGGCACCATATTGAACAGCACACACAGCACATAGGCCAGCCAGGGGTCCAGCCCCCGGGCGATGCCCCAGGGCAGCGCGCCCCGCAGCTCCAGCACCGGCAGCATGGCCAGAACAGCGCACTGGATCGCGGTCGTCAGCGTTTGTGTCAAAGGGGAAAACTCCTTTCGGGATGATCTCTGTTTAGAATACCTTATCTTGCGTTCTTTTGCAAGGGAAAACGGAGAAAAAACGGGGGAAATCCCCGCCTGCCGGCAAATTTCAAAAAAATTTACGGTTTTCCGGTTGATTACGGTTTTCTAATGGCTGGGTTTATGCTATAATAATATTATTGAGCCGTAAAACGGCAGAAAAGAAAGGATGGATGGATCGATTGAATGCCACCCTTGAAAAACTCAGCGAAAAGCTGAAGGAATCCCTGCAGGCGGTACTGCCCATCGTCTGCATCGTTCTGGTCCTGTGCTTCTCCGTCGCCCCCATTTCGCCCAGCATCCTGCTGTGCTTTTTGATGGGTGCGGTGATGATCGTCCTGGGCCTGATGTTCTTTACCCTGGGCGCGGAGACCAGCATGACCCCCATGGGAGAAAAGGTGGGCGCCGCCATGACCAAGAGCCGGAAGCTGTGGATCATCGTTTGCGTCAGCTTTATCCTGGGCTTCATCATCACCATTTCCGAGCCCGATCTGCAGGTGCTGGCCAACCAGGTGCCCTCCATCTCCAACACGGTCATCGTGCTGGCGGTGGCAACGGGCGTGGGCCTGTTTCTGGTGGTGGCACTGCTGCGTATGCTGTTCGGCATCCCGCTGAACAAGCTGCTGGTGGTGTGCTACATCGTGGTATTCGGCCTGGCGCTGTTCGTTCCCAAAAGCTTCTGGGCGGTGGCCTTTGACTCAGGCGGCGTCACCACCGGCCCCATGACGGTGCCGTTTATCATGGCGCTGGGCGTGGGTATCGCCGCCGTGCGTAACGACCGCCACGCCGCCAACGACTCCTTCGGTCTGGTGGCCCTGTGCTCGGTAGGCCCCATTCTGGCGGTGCTGGTGCTGGGCATGGTCTACAAGCCCGACGGCAGCGCCTATACCGCCCCCGTCATGCCGGAGATCGCCGACTCCGCCGAGCTGTGGCAGGTGTTTCAGGTGGGACTGCCCACCTATATCAAGGAGATCGCCGTCTCTCTGGCCCCCATCATCGTGTTTTTCGGCATTTTCCAGGTGATCTCGCTGAAGATGAACGCCCGCAGCCTGCGGCGCATCGCGGTAGGCATGATCTATACATATATCGGTCTGGTGCTGTTCCTCACCGGAGCCAATGTGGGCTTTATGCCGGCGGCCAACTATATGGGCCAGCAGCTGGCGGCCCTGCCCTATAACTGGATCATCGTCCCCATCGGTATGCTCATCGGTTACTTTATCGTCAAGGCCGAGCCTGCGGTCTATGTGCTGAACAAGCAGGTGGAGGAGCTCACCGACGGCGCCATCTCCGCCGGTGCCATGGGCGCGGCCATGTCCATCGGCGTGGCGGTCTCCGTGGGACTGGCCCTGCTGCGGGTGCTGCTGGGGCTGAATATCATGTGGCTGCTGGTGCCCGGCTACGCCATCGCCATCGGCCTGTCCTTCTATGTGCCCAAGATCTTTACCGCCATCGCCTTTGACTCCGGCGGCGTAGCCTCCGGCCCCATGACGGCCACCTTTTTGCTGCCGCTGGCTCAGGGCGCCTGCATCGCCGTGGGGGGCAACATCGTCACCGACGCCTTTGGCGTGGTGGCCATGGTGGCTATGACCCCGCTGATCACCATCCAGGTGCTGGGTCTGGTCTATCAGATCCAGAAGAACCGCGCCCTCAAGCGTCAGAGCGAGCTGGCGCAGGTGTTCGACCAGCTGGATGACAACGCCATCATCGACCTGTAAGGAGGGGCGCTATGAACGAGCTTTATCTGATGATCACCATCGCCGACCGGAGCATGACCAAGCGCTATCTTTCGGTCTATGAGGAGTGCAGCATCAACATCACCTTTACTACCGTAGGCTACGGCACCGCCGCCAGCGAGATGCTGGCCTACTTCGGGCTGGAGGAAAGCGAAAAGGCGGTCATCCTGTCGGTCGTCACGGATGCCACCTGGCAGCAGGCCAAAAAAGAGCTGGAGCGCCGGATGCAGATCGATGTGCCCGGCACCGGCATCGCCTTTATCATCCCGCTCAGTTCCATGGGCGGCAAAAAGGCCCTGTACTATCTGACAGACGGCCAGAATTATGAAATCGGGGAGGAGACCACCTTGAAGGACACCAAATATGAGCTGATCATCGTCATCGCCAACCAGGGCTACAGCAATGTGATCATGGACGCGGCCCGGTCGGAAAAGGCCGGCGGCGGCACGGTGATCCATGCCAAGGGCACCGGCGCCCAGCATGCCGAAAAATTCCTGGGCGTTTCTCTGGTCAAGGAGAAGGAGATGGTCTTTATCGTGGCCCGCAGCGAGAAGAAGCACCGCATCATGCAGGCCATCATGGACAGCGCCGGGCTGGACAGCAAGGCCCAGGCCATCACCTTTTCCATGCCGGTCTCGGCCGTGGCCGGAATGCGTCTGGTGGAAGCCGACGAGCTGACGGAGAAGGACTGATCCCCGGGCGCTCCCGCAGGGTAAATCATGCCCTTGCGCGGGCGAGAGTCCCGCGGCGATCCGCATCCCCCGCCCTTCGTATTCTCTCACGCCCGCCCGCTCGGGTAGCTTCCAATAAGACAGTATGAAGAAATACTGGCATAGGGTAGCTGCCGTACAGGGTGCGACAACAAAAATTGGCGATACTTGGTTTTATCAACCAGGTATCGCCTTTTTCTATCTTTAACGAACTTAATTTGGAGGTAAACAAAATACAAGAATTATTTTCATTGCTGATTTATCTGGTGCTCGACACAATGTTATGATCGAAGTTGGATATGCATTAAAGCATGTTAAGACTGCCCGAATGCTGTTTTATTTCCAGGCATCAGATAAATGTACTTCTGTTCCGTTTGATGTTAGTCACTTGAACTATGTTCCGATTGTAGACTCTGCAGAAATCAAAACATCTGTAAAAGCACGTATTGAGAAAATTCTTGAGCAAGCTAGGAACGGAGAAATATAAACTCTCTAAATTGTCGAAATGAACAAAGGGCGACAGCATAAAAGGCTGCCGCCCTCGCACATTATCGTGTTACATAGTTCTATCTTTCAAAACAGCGTAAATGCTTGGAGCAATATCGTATTCGCACATCTTGACAAAAGTGGTCGAATCGTGTATGATAATGCCAGTGAGGAAGATTATTCCTAAAAA
>CAZDUQ010000119.1:0-4428 GCA_964508665.1 uncultured Oscillospiraceae bacterium
TAACAGCATTCTACCGGAAAAGAGGCAGTTTTCTTTTGAAGCAGTTGTTTTGTAGAGGCCTGAGGGACGGCATTCCCATCGCATTGGGTTATCTTTCTGTTTCCTTTGGCTTTGGAATCCTTTGCATAAACTTGGGGTTATCGGCGACAGCGGCCGTTGGCATTTCCTTGACCAATCTGACCTCGGCCGGGCAGGTGGCCGGTGTGGGGATCATCGCCGCCGGTGGAACGCTGGTGGAGATGGCACTGACGCAGCTGGTCATCAATCTGCGCTATTCACTGTTCGGGATATCGCTTTCGCAAAAGCTGGATCCTTCCTTTACAACGCCGCATCGCATTCTGGCCTCCTTCGGCATCACCGACGAGATCTTTGCGGTGGCATATGCTCAACCCGGACTGCTGAAGCCGGCCTATTTTTACGGTGTGCTCCTGATCTCGGCAGCGGGCTGGGTCGCTGGCACCTTTTTTGGTGCGGCGCTGGGACAGATCCTGCCCCAGGCTCTGTCCGATGCCATGGGCATCATGCTCTACGGGATGTTCCTGGCAGTGGTCATACCAAAGGCGAAGCAGGAGCGGGGTGTGCTGATGGCAGCGGTTCTGGCGGCCTTGTGCAGCATCTGCTTTACCTATGTTCTGACGCAGATTTCCGGCGGCTTTGCAGTGATTATCAGTGCAGTACTTTCCGCCGCGGTTTGCGCGGCCATATTTCCCAGAGGGGAAGATGAGGAGGCGCAGGCATGAGCACAGCAGTCTATATCGCCGTCATGGCAGGTGTCACCTATCTGATACGACTGATCCCGTTTACGCTGTTTCGCAGAAAGATCACCTCGCCCTTTTTCCGCAGCTTTCTGTATTACATCCCTTATGCGGTGCTCAGCGCCATGACCATCCCGGCAATTTTTTCTTCCACCGGCAGCCTGCCTACTGCCATTTTCGGGACGGTAGCTGCAGCGGCGTTGGCGTATTTGGGAAAGCCGCTGATTCTGGTGGCATTGGCGGCCTCAGCTGCTGCACTGGCGACCGGGCTGGTGTTTTAATATAACGATAAAGTGTCCCTTCTGCGTATTGGCAGAGGGGACACTTTTTTCATTATTAATGATTTGCTGGCGTCAGACGCGCTCCCGGCGGTGAACATCCTCCCGCAGAAGCCGGTAGAGCGCTGCGGCGATGGGAACGCCGATGAGCATTCCGGTAATGCCCATCAGACTGCCGCCCACCGTGATGGCGGCCAGCACCCACAGCGCCGGAAGACCGATGGAAGTGCCCACCACGCGGGGATAGATCAGGTTGCCCTCCAGCTGCTGTAGGACGACAATGAACAGAAGAAACAGCAGTGCTTTCAGTGGGGACTGAGTCAGAATCATCAGCGCACCTACGCCCGCACCGATATAAGCACCGGCAATGGGGATCAGGGCGGTAAAGCCGATCAGTGTACCGATCATCATGGCATAGGGGAAGCGGAAGATCGTCATGCCCAGAATGCATAAAACGCCCAGGATCACCGCCTCCACACACTGGCCCACGATGAACCGGCGGAAGCAGTCATTGAAAACAGCCAGCCAGTGGAGCAACCGCTGACGGAAGGCAGTGGGCAGATAGCACTTTATCAATCGACGGCACTGGCGCTGCAAATGATCCCGATCCAACAGAAGATAGATGGCAAAAATGATGCTCAACAGGAGATTCACCAGACTGGAAATCAGGGAGTATACCGTGTTGAAAACCGCACCTGCGGCGCTGCTCAACCCGCTGGCCACAACCTTGACCGCCTTGTCAATGGCGCTGGGCAGATCGATCGAGCCCAGCTTTTTCAGAATATCGGCAGGGATGACCTGCGCGATCCACTCGCTTTGCAGCAGCTTGTCAAAGGCTGGCTCCACCTCATCGATGAGCAGCTTGACGCAGGAGATCAGCTCGGGCACCACCAGGCCCACAACCAATGCAATGATGGCCAGCAGCGTGACAATGGCGCCAAGCAAGCAGACCACAGGACAGCTCTTTTTCACCCATGGCCGATACATCTGCCGGGGGAAATAATGCTTTTCATAAAAGCTCATGAGGATGTTCAGCACATAGGCGATCACCAGCCCCAGCAGCAGAGGCATCAGAGCGGCACCAAGCGCGGAGAGAAAGCCTTCCGCGACGCTCCAGAAGCGGATGCACAGATACAGGAGAAAGACACTGATACAGATCCGGAAGCAAGTCCTCCACTCCACCTTCATACGATCACCCCTCCAGATTCTTTTTTGCCGTGGAAAGCATCAGCTTGATTCGGTTCAACTGGTTGACCTCCGATGCGCCGGGGTCATAGTCCACTGCAACAATATTTGCCTGTGGATAGGTCTTTTTCAGCTGCTTGATGACACCCTTGCCAACCACGTGATTGGGCAGACAGGCAAAGGGCTGGATACAGACGATGTTGGGAGTGCCTTCGGTCAAAAGCTCAGCCATTTCGCCGGTGAGGAACCAGCCCTCGCCGTACTGGTTGCCCAGGGAGAGGAAGGGCTTTGCCAAACGGGCCACCTCCTCGATGCGCATGGGGGCCGAGAAACGTTTGCTGCGTTCCAGCGCGCGCAGTGCCGGACGGCGAAGCGCACGGATGGCCGTGACGCTGATACGGGAGGCTGCATGAGAGGTCCATTTGGCACCCAGGTTCTGATGCTTATACTCCAGATTGTACACGCAGTAGTTCATGAAGTCCATCAGATCGGGGACGACGGCCTCGGCACCTTCCTGCTCCAGCAGATCCACCAGATGGTTGTTGGCCAGCGGCATATATTTCACCAGGATCTCACCCACAACGCCCACCCGGGGCTTTTTCAACGTCTCGTCAATGGGAAAGGCATCAAAGGCCTCCACGATGCCGCGGCACACCTGCGCATAGGTGCCTTTTTTGTGAAGCAGCTGATCGATGCAGATCTGCTTCCATTTTTCGTGCAGGGCGTTTGCGGAGCCGGGCGTCAGCTCATAGGGGCGCACCCGATAGAGACACCGCATGAACAGGTCGCCGTAGACAACGCCGTGAGCGGCATCCAGCAGCAGGGCGGGGGAGAGCTTGAAACCGCTGTTTTTCTCCATGCCGTTGGCATTGAGGGAGATCACCGGGATGTGGGAAAGCCCGGCCTTGTCCAGCGCGCGGCGGATAAAGGCCACATAGTTGGAGGCGCGGCAGCAACCGCCGGTCTGGGACATGATGATGGCCAGCCTGTCGGTGTCGTACCGGCCGGAAAGTACAGCCTCCATAATCTGTCCCACCACGGTGATGGAGGGGAAGCAGGCATCGTTATTCACATATTTCAGGCCGGTATCGATGGCGGTGCGGTTGTCGTTGGCCAGCACCTCAATATGATAGCCGTGCCGTGCAAAGACCGGCTCCAGCAGCTCGAAGTGGATGGGGCTCATCTGGGGACACAGGATGGTGTAGCCTCGGTCAAACATCTCCCGTGTGAACTCCTTCCGCTGATAGGCGGCAGCCCGGGGTGTGGCGGTGATGTGATGCTCCCGCCGCATATTCATGGCGGCCAGCAGGCTGCGGATGCGGATACGGGCGGCGCCCAGGTTGTTCACCTCGTCGATCTTCAGGACGGTATACAGCTTTCCGCTGCCCTCCAGGATCTCATTGACCTGATCGGTGGTGACGGCATCCAGACCGCAGCCGAAGGAATTGAGCTGGATCAGCTCCAGATCGTCCCGCCGCAGGACAAACTCTGCCGCCGAATACAGCCGGGAGTGATACACCCACTGATCCACCACGCGGATGGGCCGCTGTGGGTCAAAGTCAATGGGCAGACTGTCCTCCGTTAAAACGGCAAGATCGTAGGAGGCGATCAGCTCGGGAATGCCGTGGTTGATCTCCGGATCCACATGATAGGGCCGCCCGGCCAGAACGATGCCCCGCTTGCCGTTTTGGGTCATCCAGTCCAGCGCCTGTTGCCCGGCAGCGCGCACATCCTCCTTTGCTTTCAACTGCTCACGCCATGCCTTGGAGACAGCAGCGCGCACCTCCTGCTCGGGGATGTCCCATTCTTTTCTGCATTCGCTGACCAGCTTGTCAGCCGCGATCTTTTCGGAGGTAAAGGCCAAAAACGGACGGATATAGCGCACCGTACCGTCAGCCACAGCCTCCACATTGTTTTTCAGATTTTCGGGATAGGACACCACGATGGGGCAGTTGAAATGATTCTGGGCAGAGGCGGTCTCCTGCTTTTCGTAAAAGACGCAGGGGTGGAAAATGGTCTGTACCCCGTGATCCACCAGCCACTGCACATGGCCGTGAGCCAGCTTGGCGGGGTAGCACTCCGATTCTGAGGGGATGGACTCCATACCCAGCGCGTAAAGGTTGCGGTCGGAAAGGGGAGAGAGCACCACGCGGAAGCCCAGCTCTCTGAAAAAGGTTGCCCAGAAGGGATAGTTTTCATACAGATTCAGC
>CAZDUQ010000120.1:0-4426 GCA_964508665.1 uncultured Oscillospiraceae bacterium
ATGACCAGATGGCCGCAGTTGCGGCACTTCCACATGACCTCCTCGGACTTCTCAAACACCTTCTGCATCTGCACATTGTCCAGCAGCGCCAGATAGCGGGCCTCGTGGGCCTTTTCGATCTGTCCCACCATGCGGAACTGGGCCGCCAGGTCGGCAAAGCCCTCCTCCTCAGCCTCTTTGGCGAAGGTGGCGTACATATCGGTCCACTCAAAATGCTCACCGGCGGCGGCGGACTTCAGATTGGAGGCCGTGTCCCCCAGCTCGCCCAGCGCCTTGAACCACAGCTTGGCGTGCTCCTTTTCGTTGTCGGCCGTCTCCAGGAAAATGGCCGCGATCTGCTCGTAGCCCTCCTTCTTCGCCACGGACGCGAAGTAGGTGTACTTGCCCCGGGCCTGGCTCTCGCCGGCAAAGGCCGTCCACAGATTTTGCTCGGTTTTGGTGCCCTTCAAATTGTTCATGCTCGTTTCCTCCTGAAATCTTTATTATAATGTGTCATCCATCCTGTTTAGTTTCCCGGCAGCGGGCGCAGGTATGCCCCACGGTCAACTCATAGTGCGAAATTTTTGTGCCACAGCGTGCCTGCAAATAGTCCATCAGCTCCGGAAGGAACAGATCCTCCAGCCCGCCGCAGCAGCGACAGACCAGGTGGGCGTGGGGCGCGGGATTGCGGTCGAACCGGTCGGGCTGCCCCGGCACGGTGAGCCGCCGCACGCGGCCCTCCCCCGCCATCTGGTTGAGGATGCGATAGACCGTGCCCAGGGCGATGGCGGGCATTTGCTCCCGCGCCAGAAGAAACAGCTCCTCCGCAGTGTGATGCCCCGGTGTCTGCTCCAGCACGGCGCAGATCAGTCGCTGCTGCTTTGTCATAGACCTTCCCTCCAAATTAGAAATGATTCTTGATCTTATTATAGCATGGCATTTCCGGTTGTCAAGAGATTTTTGAGAATTATTCTCATTTTTTCTTTGCGGTCACAAGCCTTGACAAAAACCGCCGCTCCATACTACAATGGTATGCAGAAAAACCGAAAAAAGGAGTACCGTCTTATGGAATACAAAACCGCATGGAAAAAGTATACCCCCGCCGATCTGGAGGCGCTGGAGGCCCTGAACACGGGCTACAAGGCTTTTCTGGACAAGGGCAAGACCGAGCGCGAGTGCGTCACCGAGGCCGTCCGTCTGGCTGAGGAAGCCGGTTATATGCCGCTGGAGACCGCCATTAAGTCCCGCCGCAAGCTGGGCCCCGGCGACAAGCTGTATGCCGTCTGCATGAACAAGGCGCTGGCCCTGTTCCAGCTGGGCGAGGAGCCGCTGGAAAACGGCATGAACATTCTGGGCGCGCACATCGATTCTCCCCGGGTGGATGTGAAGCAGAACCCCCTGTATGAGGCCGAGGGTCAGGCCTATCTGGACACCCATTATTACGGCGGCATCAAAAAGTATCAGTGGGTGGCCCAGCCCATGGCCATCCACGGCGTGGCTGTCAAAAAGGACGGCACGGCGGTGAATGTGGTCATCGGCGAGGAGGACAGCGACCCCGTGCTGGTGTTTTCCGACCTGCTGATCCACCTGGCGGGCAATCAGATGGACAAAAAGGCCGGTCAGGTCATCACCGGCGAGGGTATGGACCGGCGAGGGGGCAACCGTCCGCGGGAGGAAAGCAAGCTGGACAAGGACCAGAAGGAAGCCGTCAAGGCCAATGTGCTGCATCTGCTCTCCGAAAAATACAGTCTGGCCGAGGCGGACTTCCTGTCTGCCGAGCTGGAGATCGTCCCCGCCGGCAAGGCCCGGGACTGCGGTCTGGATCGCAGCATGATCCTGGCCTACGGGCAGGATGACCGCGTCTGCGCCTATACCTCCCTGTGGGCGCTGCTCCAGGAGAGCGCGCCGCTGAAAAAGACCTCCTGCTGCCTGCTGGTGGACAAGGAGGAGATCGGTTCGGTGGGCGCCACCGGTATGCAGGCCAATTTCTTTGAGGACACCGTGGCCGAGCTCATCGCCGCCACCCACGGCGACCCCTTCCTGGGTGTGCGCCGCTGCCTGCGCAATTCCAGCATGCTGTCCTCCGATGTCAGCGCCGGCTATGACCCCCTGTATGCCGATGCCTTTGAAAAGCGCTCCTCCGCCTTCCTCTCCCGGGGCATGACCTTCAACAAGTTCACCGGCGCCCGGGGCAAGAGCGGCTCCAACGATGCCAACGCCGAATATGTGGCCCGCATCCGCGCCATCATGGACGACGCCGATGTCTCCTACCAGTTCTGTGAGCTGGGCAAGGTGGACGTGGGCGGCGGCGGCACCATCGCCTATATCATGGCCAAGCACGGCATGAATGTCATCGACAGCGGCGTTGCCCTGCTGAGTATGCACGCTCCCTACGAGGTCAGCTCCAAGGCCGATGTGTACGAGGCCGCCCGGGGCTATCGCGCCTTCCTGAAGAACGCCTGATTTTTATTCAAACAGCACAGGGCGCACGACTCCTTTATAAGAGTCGTGCGCCCTTTTTCTTTTCTGCAATTGAAACGCCGCCCGTTACCGGTCTGCCGTGTCCAAAAATGCCCGGATGGCCGCCTTCCCGGCGGCAACGCTTCCCTGGGCAAAGCCCGGCTTGCCGCCGCCCCGGCCGTTCAGCACCTGATTCATCGCCTTTACCAGCGGGCGAACATCCTGCGTCCGGTGGCCGACGGCATATTTGTACTGCCCGTCTTCCCCGGCAAACACGGCACACAGGCCGCCGCAGGTGTCCAGCACGGCGTCACACAGCCGCCGCACCGAATCGGCGCTCATATCCGCCTCAAACAGCAGCGTGTCACCCTTCCCGGCGCAGGCTTCGGCCTTGCGGGCGAAGTCCGCCGTCTCCAGTCCGGCGCACCGCAGCCTGAGCGCCTCCAGCTCCTGCTGCATCCGCGCCACGGCGGCGGCGGTCTGCACCGGTCTGGCGCTCAGCGCCCGGGAGATCTCCAGATTCTGCTGCCAGGTATCGGTGAGATAGTCCAGCGCCCGTTTGCCGCACAGCAGCTCCATGCGCACCCCTTCCCGGAACCGCTGGCAGGACAGTAGCTTCACCAGTCCCACCTGTCCGGAGGTGGACACATGGGTGCCGCAGCAGGCGCAGCAGTCCGCGCCGGGGAAGGCCACCAGCCGCACCGCGCCGGGAATGAACTTTTTGGAACGGTACTGGGCCTGTTCCAGCGCCTCCCCCTCCAAAAAGCGGATGTCGATGGCGTGATCCTGCCAGATGTAGCGGTTGGCCGCCTCCTCGATGGCCGGCAGCTCGGCGGGGTCGATGTGGTGGTTGAAATCGATGGTGATGAGCTCCTTTCCCAGATGGAAGCCCACATTGTCGCAGCCGTAGCGGGCGCAGATGATGCCGCTGACGATGTGCTCACCGGAGTGCTGCTGCATATGGTCAAAGCGCTGCGCCCAGTCGATCTCGCCCTCCACTGTTTCGCCCACGGCAAGCGGCCGGTCGCACAGGTGGAAAATAACATCCTCCTTTTCCTGCACATCGGTGACGGCCGCGCCGCCCAGTGTGCCCCGATCGGCGGGCTGGCCACCGCCCTCGGGATAAAAAGCCGTGCGATCCAGCACCACCTGCCAGCCGTCCCGCACCTGCTCGCAGGACAGCACCCGGCCGGTAAAGGCCGTCTGATAGGGGTCGTGATAAAATAATTTTTCTGTCATGCTTCTGCCTCCTCCGGTCTCCCGGCCTGTCAGGCAATCGCCCGCACAGGATCTTTTGTCGGCGGGGTGTCCCCCGCGTCTCCAGTATACCCCCGAACGCCATCCAACGCAACGACAAATTTCCCCCGCCTGTGCCGCCGCACAAGCACACACTCCGAGACCGGCACCTCAGGGAGACTCTGCTTCGGATCCTGTCGCCCAAGTGCGAATGGAAAAGCAGTCGAGGTATTCTTAAAGATTGTGCAGATATAAAGCCTGCTACTGATTTGTCCGGCTAACCTCGATGGCAAGATATCCGATGAGCGGTTTGCCAAGATGACAGCCGCCCATAAACAAGAGCAGAAAGGCCTCCAGGCACGGATCATTACACTACGGGAGACCTACGGCAAAGACCCAGCTAACATCGATTCTTTCCTCGCGCAGGGCAAAAAGT
The DNA here is from genome assembly GCA_964508665.1 of uncultured Oscillospiraceae bacterium. GTDB lineage: Bacteria > Bacillota > Clostridia > Oscillospirales > Butyricicoccaceae > UBA4644. The sequence goes on from CAZDUQ010000120.1 coordinate 4,112, forward strand.
TTACAGAGGTCAAAGAACTGGATACGGAAATCATTCGAGCCTTGGTGGAGCGCATCGATGTGTTCAAGCCGAAGAAATTTCCGGGTACCGGAACGAAAAAGCAGACCACCCTCATCCATTGGAACTTTATCAGAGCAGTAGAACCGCCCCAAGAACCGAAAAAATCGGCATGGCCGGATTTCTCCAAACTATGCCGATATTTTCCTGAGGTAATAAATCCCTTAGTGAGACACTCTTTTGAGCAGTCCTTTTTGATGCGGTTTTGCGGTTTACTGAGCCAGCTTGGCGCGGTAGGCTTCCAGCTCCTCCTGGTTG
>CAZDUQ010000121.1:0-4400 GCA_964508665.1 uncultured Oscillospiraceae bacterium
TAGGCCCCTCAAAATAAGCAGACTCAGAAACGGTATCGCCCCGGCGATACCGTTTTTCGTCAGACTGCACAAAAATCGGCCCGATTTTTCTACGAATCCGTCAATTGCGTGCAGAGGGATATTGTGGTATACTGCAATTAAGAGGCAGAACCGAAGACGACGGCGGAAGAGTGAGTCCCATGGGCCGGATCGACTGAGCTGCCCCGCGCGGCAGAAAAAAGAGTCCTTAAAAAGTCATGCGTGTTGTTGGAACGAAGACCATTCACAAACAGACCGATAAAGGAGGAAATTTTCATGAAAAAGACGATCTCTCTGCTTCTGGCAGCCATGATGATGCTGGGAAGCCTGTGCGTGTTCGCGGAAGACGGCATCGCGCCGTTGATCGACTGCGACCACGATCCGATCTATGGCGCTAACCCGAAAACAACGCGCACCCAGATCGATACCTGCACGACAAAAGTCACAACAAAATACTACTGCAATGAATGCGGCACCTGCATCGATACAGAGATCTCGTATGTATACAACCACACCTGGGTGGACGAGATCATCGACGGAAAAGTTGTTGAGGCCTGCTATTATTGCGGTGCCATTAAGTAAGGGTATGCCCATTCCGGGAGGCGCTGCGGCGCTTCCCGGAACAGGCAATTTTTCAACACGACCTATCGCAACAAACGCTTTTCACAGTGAGGTTACTGCATGAAAATAAATCGGATTTTTGTCGATTACAGCCTGAAGCAGTGGTTCCGTGCGCCGGTAAGGGTGGTCAGTGTGTTTGCCGTGTCTCTCGTGCTGTGCGCCTTTCTCGGCGTCAGCCTCAACCTGCGGCAAGTGGCACAGGACAACCTCCATCTGCTGGAAGAGGAATTTTCCGTCATGGCCATCCCCACCTTTAAGGGCTATGTGAACAAATATGGCCGTCTGTCAGACAACTCGCAGGAGGATTATCTGGGGTTTTATACCGTTCCGGCCTTTGATTTTGACCTGTCGCAGATCACCGATGCGGCGGGTGTGCAGGATGTGGTGGTGTACCGGCAGTTCGGCGCCTATGTGGATATGGAAAGCACCCCCCGACAGGAAATTCTTATGAGCGGAAGCTATCATGATTCTACCGGTTTTTCTCTCGCCGACGTGCGGGATATTTTTATTTTTACCTATACCGGAGAAGAACCAAAGCTCATCTATCTGGCAGCCAGTACCAGCAGCTCGCCCATACCGGAGATCACCATTGACTGGTCCACCCGCGGCCTTGACCGATACTCCTACGGGGGGCTGAATTTTGTTTCCGAGGTGGAATATACCCGCTGGGAGGACTACTTCACCGAGCAGGGGCTGGAGGAAATGTTTCCTGACACCGAGGAAGTGGAATCGGTGATGGGCACACTGCAGGCCCCCTTTTTATATGACCGGTATCGCGCCTTTTATCTGGAGCCCGGACAGCAGTATATTGTCTGCTGCGATATATCCATCATCGAATCCCGTGACGGTGCGGGGCACTATATGGAAAACTCCGCGAGATTGGACTGGATGACGATCTCTGCGGACGAGTACCATTACCAACGGGTCTTTCAGTTTGTAAACAAGTTGAACAATTACGATTATAAGGGCTGGTGCGCCATGCCGGAGGAATTCCATGTGTCCTACCCCTGCATTTTGCCCTATACCGAGGACTTCTGGGAGACCGAGGCGGGGGCGTATTACCGGCAGATCATCGACTGCTGCCGCGTCAACGGCAGCGCCCTTACCGCCATCGCCACGCCGGATCTATCTCTGTACACCCCGTTTTATCAGGGCAATGTGTTCATTTCCGAGGGACGCAGCTTTTCTTCGGCGGATTACGAGCAGGGCAACAAGGTGTGCATCATCAGCGCGGAGCTGGCGGTCAACAACGGCTTTGAGATCGGTGACAAGCTGGATCTCTCCTTTTTCGAGGCCACCTATAACTTTACCGGCAACGCCTCTGATGTGACCTCCGTTTATCAGCCGCTGGTGGAGACCCGTAACGAGGAGACCGGCGAGTACGAGCTGCATTCCGAAGACATCATGTTCGACCAGGGCGAGTACGAGATCATCGGCTTCTTCAGCGGAATGGTCACTACCGGCATCAGTTCCAAAAATGTGCAGTACAGCGCCGATGCCGGTGTGGACTGCCGCATCGTGTTCATTCCGGAAAACTCGGTGGCGAATCTCCCCGAGGTGCCCCTGAGCCAGTACAACACCGCCATCCTGCTGGACGACGAGCAGGTGTCGGAGTTCATGAGCGCCATGGAGGACACCGGTCTGCTGGAGGTGCAGAACGGTCAGTATATGCTGAAATTTGACATCTACGATCAGGGTCTGGGCACCATGAAGCAGAGCCTGCGCCAGCTGGACACCGTCAGCCGTCTGACGGTCTGTCTGGCGGCGGCCGCCGCCGTGGTGGTGGTCGTGCTGCTGGCGGTGCTCACCGTAATCCAGAATCGTCGGCAGATCGCCACCCTGCGCTCTCTCGGCGTAAAAAAGAGCCAGCTCCCGACGGTAGTGCTGTCCGGCCTGCTGCTGGTCTGCCTGTTGGGCTCGATTTTGGGCGGGGTGTTGGGACATACGGTCTCTGACCGGGTGGCCACATTCATTCTGGACACGGCACAGGCCGATCTGGCCGACACCTCCTTCTCCGCCATGCTGGTGAAAGACGCCGTGGAGGAGGAGGATCCCTATGAGATCGCCATCCGGAGCCGTCCGGAGACGGCGCTGTGCGCCTCGGCCGCCGTGTGGCTCTCCCTGACGCTGCTGTGCTGCGGCCTGGTGTGTATCGAGGCCCGAAAATCCCCCATGCTGACTCTGGGCGCGAGAGAATAGGAGGGAAGCTTATGCGATATGCTTTGCGAAGCTTTGCGCGCAACCGGCGCGTCAGCCTGATCGCCACGGCCGTGGTGCTGGTATCGGTGCTGTTTCTGATGATCTTTTTCAGCAGCATCTCCACCTATCGGCAGGAGCTGCAGGACAGCTATGCCCGGTTAAAGGCCTCGGCCCACATCACCACCAACAGCTACACGGGAAAGGTCAAACTGCCGGTGCCCACCTGTCAGGCCATTGTGGAGACCGGCTTCCCGGTGAATGTGGGCCTGATGGCCGATCACCCCTTCGGCATGAAGGATGTGCTCCGGGGTGTCAACGGGCCGGACATCGACCCCTCCCTCAAGGGCTGCATCGACGATGTGGAATGGACGGAGGGCTATGACGCCTCCATCCTCCAGGGGGAGGAGCCGGTCTGCCTCGTCCCCCCGCAGTTCTATCAGGAATACGGCGATACCTGGACGCTGACCATCGGCGCAACGGAGTACACCTTTACCGTGGCGGGCATTTACGGCAACGCCCTTTCCTCCGGCACCAGCGGCACGGTCTGCTATTGCCCGGTGAACACGCTGAAAGCCATCTATGAGGCCGAGGGGCTGGAGTTCACCTATTGTGCCATGGAGATGGATCTGCAAAATCTGGACCGGCTGGATGATTTCAAGGCGCAGATGAAACAGCTGGGGCTGGACAGCGGCGCTGTGCGCATCGTCATCAGCGACTCCCAGCTGCAAACGGTCACCTCCCAGCTCAGGCGGCAGATCCGGCTGCTGGAAACGCTGCTGCCTGTGCTGCTGGCGCTCATCGTGGCCATCGGCTTTGGCTCGTCCTTCCTGCTGCTGCGGGGAAGGCGGCGGGAGGCCGCCGTGCTTCGCTCGCTGGGGGTAAAGCGCATCGCCGTGTTCGGCTCGTTTCTGCTGGAAACGCTGCTTCAGGCGCTGCTGGGGCTGGCGCTGGGCTGCGGGATCGGCTGGGCGGCCTTTGGCCGGGACGCGCTGCAACCGGAATATTCGGCGCTGGTTCCGGTGTGTTATCTGCTGGGCGGCGCGGCGGCGGTGTGGAAGATCTCCGGCGTGAATGTGTTCAATATCATGACTGCAAGAGAATAAGGAGGGTACAGCATGGCTATTTTGAAGATCGAGGATCTGGCGTATACCTACAAAAGCAAGTATCAGACAGTGAATGCCCTGAAGGGCATCACCTACGAGTTTGAGCCGGGCAGGTTTTACGCCCTCATCGGCCGTTCGGGCAGCGGCAAGACCACGCTGCTCTCCCTGCTGGCGGCGCTGGATCTGCCCACCCGGGGTCAGGTGATCTATGAGGAGCAGACTACGGCGCAGCTGAACCGGGATCTGTATCATCGGGACACCGTGGCGGTGATCTATCAGAGCTACAATCTGCTGCCACTGCTGACGGTGATGGAGAACGTCACCTTTCCGCTGGAGCTGAAAAAGGTGCCCAACGCCAAAAAAATCGCGGAGGAAAAGCTGCGGGAGGTGGGCCTGGACGAGACCTATTTCAAGCGTCTGCCGGCCATGCTGTCGGGCGGCGAGCAGCAGCGGGTGGCC
>CAZDUQ010000122.1:0-4346 GCA_964508665.1 uncultured Oscillospiraceae bacterium
TTTTTCTCATCCGATTTTTCGCAAAGGAGAACGATATGACCAAAGACCTGACCCGGGGCCGTCCCATGACCCTGATCCTTCAGTTCGGCCTGCCCATTTTGCTGGGTATGCTGTTCCAGCAGATGTACAATCTGGTGGATACCGCCATCGTGGGCAAGTTTCTGGGCGGCAACGCCCTGGCCGCCGTGGGGGCTACCGGCTCCATCAATTTCCTGGTGGTGGGCGGCTCCATCGGCATTTGCAGCGGCTTTGCCATCCCCATCGCCCAGCGCTTCGGCGCGGGGGATGATGACGGCCTGCGGAAATATGTCTCCGGCGCGGTCTACTGCTGCCTGTTTTTCGCCACGGTGATCACCGCCCTGACGGTGCTCTTCAGCCGGGATATTCTGGTGCTGATGAACACGCCCGACGATATCCTGGAGCTTTCCTGGGTCTATATCACCACCATCTTCGCCGGCATCCCGGGCTATATCCTGTTCAACATGAACGCCGGCATCCTGCGCTCGCTGGGTGACAGCCACACCTCGGTGATCTGGCTGGTGATCGCGTCCATCACCAACATCGCGCTGGATCTGTATTTTATCATTTCGCTGGAGTGGGGCGTTTTCGGCGCGGCCTTCGCCACCATCCTCAGCCAGTTTCTGGCGGGCTTCGGCAGCCTGTTTAAGGTCTGCCGCGGGTTCGATATCCTGAAAATGCAAAAGGGCGACTGGGGCTGGAGCTGGACCCGCATCCGCAAGCTGCTTTCTCTGGGCCTGCCCATGGGCTTGCAGTTTTCCATCACCGCCATCGGCAGCGTCATGCTGCAAAGCTCGGTGAACGTGCTGGGCACCATGTATGTCACCGCCACCACGGCGGCCTCCAAGGTGTCGCTGTTCCTGTCCTGTCCGCTGGAGGCCATGGGCTCCACCATGGCCACCTACGGCGGCCAGAATGTGGGGGCGCGAAAGTGGGATCGGCTCCATCAGGGCCTGCGCTCCTGCTGTACATTGGGGCTGGGCTATTCCCTGCTGGCGCTGGTGCTGGTGCTGCTGCTGGGGGACAAGCTGGTGATGCTGTTTCTGGACGAGGCCAGCGCCTATCTGGTGCCCCTGTCCATCCAGATGCTGCGGGCGCTGGTCTACTGCTATGTGCTGCTGGCCGCCATCCACATCTTCCGCAATTACATCCAGGGCATGGGCTTTTCCCCTCTGGCAACCTTTGCCGGTGTGATGGAGATGGTGGCCCGGACGGCAGTGTCCTTCCTGGTGCCCATCTATGGCTACAATGCCGCCTGCCTGGCCTCCCCCGCCGCCTGGGTGCTGGCCGATGTGTTCCTCATCCCGGCCTATTTCTATTGCGTCCACTCCCTGAAAAAACGCTATCCCACCGAAGCGGAAGGATAATGCCAACGCCCTGTCAGGCCGAAAAGCCGATGGGGCGTTTTTTCATTTCCGTTGTGTTCGTGGAAGAATCGTGCTATAATGGCAGCAACCATGTCAAACACACCGAAACGGAGGCATTCTTATGGAATATCGCATTTTTGGTAAAACCGGCCTGAAGATCTCCCGCCTTGGTCTGGGCGGCATCCCCATCCAGCGCATCGACGCCCAGGGCACCCGGGTACTGGTGCATCAGCTGATGGACGCCGGGGTCAATTATATCGACACCGCCCGGGGCTATACCGTCAGCGAGGAATATCTGGGCTTCGCGCTGGAGGGCATCCGCGACCGCTTCGTCCTGGCCACCAAGAGCATGGCCCGCACCCGGGAGGCCATGGAAAAGGACATCCAGACCAGCCTTTCCAACCTGCGCACCGATCATATCGAGCTGTATCAGGTACATAACCCCAGCATGGCCCAGCTGGAGCAGGTCGTGGGCGAGGGCGGCGCGCTGGAAGCCCTGCTGGCCGCCCGGGCGCAGGGCAAAATCGGCCATATTGGTCTCACCGCCCACTCGCTGGAGGTCTTTGAAAAGGCGCTGGAGCTGGACTGGGTGGAGACCGTCATGTTCCCCTATAACATCGTGGAGACGCAGGGCCGGGAGCTGGTGGCCCGCTGCGCCGAAAAGAACATCGGCTTTATCGCCATGAAGCCGCTGGCCGGCGGCGCCATCGAGGATGCTTCTCTGGCCATGCGCTATCTGGTGTGCGACCCCGCCGTCACCGTGGTCATCCCCGGCATGGCCGACCCCAAAGAGGCCGAACAGAACCTGTCGGCCGCTGCCGATACCTCTCCCCTCACCGCCGACGAGCAGACCCGGATGCAGGCCATCCGCGACACCCTTGGCACCCAGTTCTGCCGCCGCTGCAACTACTGCGCCCCCTGCACCGTGGGCATCAATATCCCCAGCGTCTTCCTGTTCCAGGGCTATCTGGACCGCTACGGTCTGGCCGACTGGGCCCGGGGCCGCTACGAGACGCTGGCGGTAAAGGCCTCCGCCTGTGTGGAGTGCGGCGCCTGTGAGACCCGTTGCCCCTACAACCTGCCCATCCGGCAGATGCTGAAGGACGCCGCCCGCAAGTTCGGAGCGTAAGCCCATGCTGGATCTGTTGATTCAAAACGCCCGCATCGTGGACGGCACCGGTATGCCCGCCTACCGGGCCCATGTGGGCCTTCGCGGCGGGAAGATCGCCGTCATCGCCCCCGTCGTCCGGGAGCCGGCCGCCCGTGTCATCGATGCTCACGGCCTGACCCTCACCCCCGGCTTCATCGATTCCCACAGCCACGATGACATGATCGCCGAGACCGCTCCCGCCTGCGCCCACAAGCTGGAGCAGGGCGTCACCACCCAGATCGTGGGGATGTGCGGCCATTCGGCCGCCCCCCTGTCTCAGGCGTACTATGACGAGGGCATCCGCATCTGCCGCTCCCTGTGCCGCAACGGCGTCAACACCCATCAGCCCTCCCGCGGGGATTTCAGGACCTATCTGGAGCAGCTGCGGGCCGATTTCGGCACCAGTCTGGGCTTTCACATCGGCCATTGCAGCATCCGCACCGCCGTCATGGGCTTTGCCCGCCGGGCCCCCTCTCCCGCCGAGCTGGAGGAGATGAAGGAGCACGTGCGCCTTGCCATGGAAGCCGGCGCGCTGGGTATCTCCTTCGGCATGATCTATACCCCCGGCACCTTTGCCGACACCGACGAGATGATCGCCCTGTGCCGGGTGGCGGCCCAGTACGGCGGCGGCATGACCATCCATATGCGCAACGAGGGCGCCCGACTGGTGGAGGCGGTGGAGGAGACCCTGCGCGTGGTGCGGGAGACCGGCATCCGCTGCGTCATCTCCCACCACAAGGTGGGCGGCGGGGCCGCCAACTGGGGCCTGGTGAAAAAGACCCTGCCCATGATCGAGCAGATCAACCGGGAGGGCTATACCGTCTTTCTGGATCAATACCCCTACAGCGCCTCCTCCACCGGCCTGAGTGTGGAGATCCCCGGCAAGTGGCTGTCTCTGCCCAAGACCCGGCTGCTGGCCGCCATGGATGACCCCGCCCGCCGGGCCGAGCTGGTGGCCGATATGACCTCCGGCCGCGACCCTGAGAGCAATTTTTCCCGTGTGATGATCGTTGGCTCCCGTGCCTTTCCGCAGTACAACGGTCTGCGGATCCCCCAGGCCGCGCAGCTCCACGGCAAAAGCAGCGCCGAAACTCTGCTGGATGTGCTGCGGGAGGACGACCTGACCACCGGTGAGGTGTGCTTCGGTATGTGCGAGGAGGATGTGGAGACCGTGCTGGCCTTCCCCCGCACCATGATCGGCACTGACGGCCTGTGGTATCCCGACGCCCTCAGCGTCCATCCCCGGGCCTTTGCCAGCTTCCCCCGGGTGCTGGGGCATTATGTCCGGGAGCGGGGGGTCATCTCCTTTGAGGAAGCCATCCGCCGCATGACCGCAATGCCCGCCGCCGTTTACGGGTTTTCCACAAAGGGACTGCTGCGTGTGGGATATGACGCCGACCTGTGTCTGCTGGATCCCGATACCATCGCCGATGCCGCCGATTTTGAGCACTGGAACGCCCGCTGTCCCGGCCTGAAGCAGGTGTTCGTGGCGGGAGAGCCGGTGGTCACCGACAGTGTCCACGACGGCCGCCTGCTGGGCCGCGTCCTGCTGCGGGAATGGTAAAAACGGAAAAACCACTGGGAAAACGGTAAAAATTCGCGCTACCCCCTTGCTTTTTTCTCCAACCTGTGGTAAACTAAACATCGCCTATTCAGGGCGATGGAGAAATACCCAAGTGGTGAAGGGGCTCCCCTGCTAAGGGAGTAGGGCTCTAACGGGTCGCGAGGGTTCAAATCCCTCTTTCTCCGCCAGACAGACACACCGAACGGTGTGTCTGTTTTTTTATTCATGAGGGATTTGAACCCTCTAA
>CAZDUQ010000123.1:0-4318 GCA_964508665.1 uncultured Oscillospiraceae bacterium
TTTTCTTTGAGGAAAAAGGCGCAAAGAAAAAAGCTAAGAAAAAAGAAAGCGCCGTCAGCGGGGCGCTGCCCCGTACCCCGGCAGCTTTTTGAAAAAAGCTGCGCAAAAACTTTCAAAAAAGACATCAAAAAACCCTTTTTTAAAGTTTTTCGGGGGTGTGGACACCTTTTTCAAAAAGGGGTCCACGAAAAAACTAAAAAAAGAAAGCAAAAACTATGTACCTACACGTCGGAAACAACAAAAACATCAGAAAAAGTGAAATAATCGGAATATTCGACTTCGACAATGCCACGCTATCGGACGTCTCGCGAAAATATCTCGCCGAAAATCAGCGCCGCGGGCTCATTGAAACCGCAAACGACGAGCTTCCGAGGTCCTTTATCCTCTATTTCTCCCCAAAAGACGGATTCTATAAAATATGCTTCTCCCAGCTCTCCGCAGGTGTGCTTGCGGAAAGAGAGCTGCTGTAATAAATCTACGAAAAATTCAAAAAAACAAACAAGACAAACAACTAATACCGAAAAGGAAACAGAAATATGACGATTTTTGAAAACCCTACCGCATACGAAAGCCCCGAGGATGAGCTTAACGAAAAAGAAAAAACAGACCCCGAGTTCCGAGATGATGAAAGCTTTGAAAACTCCGAGGACTCCGACGGCGGTACGATCGAATATGAGGACGTAGACACCGAGGGCGAGCTTGCCTCCGCTGTTACCGATAAGGTCTATGACGAAAACCAAATTCAAGTCCTTGAGGGACTTGAGGCGGTCAGAAAACGCCCGGGTATGTACATCGGATCGACCTCGGCGAGAGGTCTGCATCACCTCGTTTACGAGATCGTCGATAACTCCATCGACGAGGCACTTGCCGGTCACTGCGACCGCATCGAGGTCGTGCTTCACCCCGACAACAGCGTCTCCGTCCGTGACGACGGACGCGGAATCCCCAGCGCCATCCACCCGAAAATGGGCATCCCCACGCTTGAGGTCGTTTATACCGTCCTCCACGCCGGCGGAAAGTTCGGCGGCGACGGCTATAAATTCTCCGGCGGTCTTCACGGCGTCGGCGCTTCGGTCGTAAACGCGCTTTCCGAATGGGTCGAGGTCGACAACTGCCACGACGGGCACAGATACACCGAAAGATTTGAACGCGGAGTCGTCGCGCGTCCCTTTAAGGATGAAGGCGAGACCGAGTCGCACGGGCTCTATGTCAGATTTAAGCCCGACCCAACCGTGTTCGAGACCGTCGTGTTCGACTATTCCACACTCTTAAATCGCTTGCGTGAGCAGTCGTTTTTGAACGCAGGCGTAAATATCGTGCTCCGCGACGAAAGATACCTTGACGGCGAGGAAACCGCGCGAGAGGACGATCTTTGCTACGAGGGCGGCATACGCTCCTTCGTCGAATATATGAACAAGCTCAAGCACGGCGAGGTCGTCAATCCCGAGGTCATCTATATGGCGGCATCAAAAGAGGACAGCGTCGCCGAGGTCGCGCTTCAGTATAACGACTCCTACAACGAAACGCTTATGACCTTTGCCAACAACATAAACACCGTCGAGGGCGGAACGCACGAGGTTGGCTTCAAAACGGCGCTCTCCAAGGTCTTGAACGACTACGCAAGAAAATATTCCATTCTCAAGGACAGCGACAAAAATCTCTCGGGCGAGGACGTGCGCGAGGGACTTACCGCAGTTATATCCGTCAAGCTCACCGAGGCGCAGTTTGAGGGTCAGACCAAGGCAAAGCTCGGCAACAGCGAGATGCGTTCGTTTGTCTATAATCTCGTCGTAAAGAAGCTTTCGGAATATCTTGAGGAGAATCCCGCCGTCGGAAAGGCGATCCTTGAAAAGGCGCTCGCGGCGTCCCGCGCAAGGGAAGCGGCAAGAAAGGCACGCGAGGCAACCCGCCGCAAGGGCTATCTTGAGGGCTCAACGCTCCCCGGAAAGCTTGCCGACTGCCAATCCAAGGATGTGGGACTTACCGAGGTCTACCTTGTGGAGGGAGACTCCGCGGGAGGTTCGGCAAAAATGGGCAGAGACAGCCGTTTTCAGGCGATACTGCCGCTCAGAGGTAAGGTGCTCAACGTCGAAAAGACGCGCCTTGATAAGGTCTATTCCAATACCTCGCTTATCCCGATAATTCAGGCGCTCGGCTGCGGCATCGGAGACGAATTCGATATCGCCAAGCTGCGCTACGGAAAGATAATCATAATGGCGGATGCCGATGTCGACGGCTCGCATATCAGAATATTGCTTCTGACCTTCTTCTATCGCCATATGCCCAAGCTTATTGAGGAGGGGCACGTGTACCTTGCACAGCCGCCGCTCTATAAGGTGTTCAAGGGCAAAAATCAAAGATACGCCTTCTCGGATGCCGAGAGGGATGCTATGATAGCCGAGCTCGGAAACGGCGCCGAGGCGGACAGATATAAAGGTCTCGGTGAGATGGACCCCGAGCAGCTCTGGGAGACTACAATGGACCCCGAGCACCGCACCCTGCTTAAGGTCTCGGTCAAGGACGCTATGGAATGCGACGAAATGTTCTCCGTCCTTATGGGAGATAAGGTCGATCCCCGCCGCGTCTTTATCGAGCAGAACGCAAAATTTGCCGAGAATTTGGATATTTAGTTAGTTTTAATAAAAAACGCAGACCCCTTTTTGAAATGAAGGCAGTTTTCGCAAGCGAAAACGCGCACCCCCGAAAATAGTTTTCTCCGCCTTTAAAGGCGGGAAAACACAATAAAGAAATCATTGGTTGTTCTGTAGGGACCGGCGTCCTCGACGGTCCGCGCAAAGGATATGTAAATAACAAAAAATCCATCGCAAAAGCGAAAAAAATACCGCTTACCCTGTAGGGGCGGATATTATCCGCCCGCAATGTTTACGATATCTTCAAACGGGCGGATAATATCCGCCCCTACAGGATTTGGCAAAATTTTAAACATTCCTATATCGGGCGGATGTCCGTGCAAAATGTTGTGTAACCCCCTATCTCCCGACTTTTCCACAGGCTCAGCGCAAAATAATGCACCTTTTCGGTCGAGAGGAAAACGCAAAAATCAATTGTGGAAAAATCCACAGAAGTTTTCCACAGGCTGGGGAAAACCGTGTGGAATCAGCGATTGGAAATTGGTTGTAATTCAAACAAAAATGAAATTTTGTAGGGACAGGCGTCCTCGACTGTCCGCCAAATAAAAATTTTAAATTAAACAGACATAGTGAAGTATGGATGAATTAAAAATAAGAAAAACGCCAAGATATCAGAAATTTGATTATAATAACATTGGTATATATTTTATAACGATTTGTACGCAAAACAGACGATGCATTCTCTCGCATGTAGGGACAGGCGTCCTCGACTGTCCGCAAACCGAATTAACAAGATACGGAAAAATCGCAGATAAATATATCAAACAATTAAATGAATTTTATGATCATTTGTCGGTTGAAAATTATGTGATAATGCCAAATCATATTCATATGTTGCTGTCAATTAATAAAAGTATGACAGACAACGGACAATTGGGATGTTTGGTGACATATGATAGCCTTCCCATAAACATTGAGAGAGCAAATAATGCGTGTTCTAAATTTGTATCAACGTTTAAACGTTTTTGCAATAAGGAATATGGCGAAAACATTTGGCAAGCCCGTTTCAACGACCATATTATTCGTAATCGTGATGACTATGATGAACATATAAAATATATTTATGAAAATCCAATGCGTTGGCATTACGATGAATTATACACAGAAGCATAGGCATCTATTTTTTCTGCACGGACAGTCGAGGACGCCTGTCCCTACGGAAAAATGAATTTTTAAAAATCCATATGCGGGCGGATGTCCGCTTTGTTCGCACAAACTCACTTTTCAATCCGAGAGACTTCCCCTTACAAGTTAACCGACCTCGCTTTGTAACGCACAGACTAAGGGGGAGATTAAAGAGGGGGAACGCCTCTTTATTCGCTTCTTTGGTTACTTTCTTATCGAATGATAAGAAAGTAACGGAAAAAAAGTCCTTAGTTAGCATATAGAGACTTAGACACATCAAATTTCTTAGCCGCTTTTTTCTTTGAGGAAAAAGGCGCAAAGAAAAAAGCTAAGAAAAAAGAAAACGCCGTCAGCGGGGCGCCGCCCCGTACCCCGCGCGCTTTTGAAAAAGCGCGACCAAAACTTTTAAAAAGAAAAATCAGATTACTTTTTATAAAGTTTTTGGAGGTGCGGAACCTTTTTTCAAAAAGGTTCTGCAAAAAAATCTAAAAACCAACCTTATAATTCAGAAAGGTAAAAATACCGTGGAACACAAAAACGAC
>CAZDUQ010000124.1:0-4303 GCA_964508665.1 uncultured Oscillospiraceae bacterium
AACAGGTGAACGGGCATGAGCTTTATTGAATTTCGGGATGTGGTGAAGCGCTATGTGGTGGGCGAACAGGAGATTTATGCCGTCAACGGCGTGAGCTTTCACATCGAGCGGGGTGAATTCTGTGTGATCGTGGGCTCCTCCGGTGCGGGCAAGACCACCATTTTGAATATGCTGGGGGGCATGGACAGCTGCACCTCCGGTACCATCCGGCTGGACGGGGAGGAGGTTTCGGCCTACAGTTCCCGGCGGCTCACCGAATACCGGCGGCACGATGTGGGCTTCGTCTTTCAGTTCTACAATCTGGTGCAGAACCTGACGGCGCTGGAGAATGTGGAGCTGGCCTCTGAGATCTGCCGGGCGCCGCTGGATCCCAGAGCAACGCTGGAGCAGGTGGGGCTGGGAGACCGGACGGACAATTTTCCCGCCCAGCTTTCGGGCGGCGAGCAGCAGCGGGTGTCCATCGCCCGGGCGCTGGCCAAAAATCCCAAGCTGCTTTTGTGTGATGAGCCCACCGGCGCGCTGGATTATGTCACCGGCAAGAGCATTTTGAAGCTTTTGCAGGACACCTGCCGTCAGACCGGCAGGACGGTCATTGTCATTACCCACAACACAGCCCTCACCGCCATGGCCGACCGGGTCATCCGGGTGAAGAGCGGACGGATCGTCAGCAATGAGATCAACGAGCGGCCCGTGCCGGTGGAGCAGATCGAATGGTAAGGAAGACGTTTTTCAAGGACTGTCTGCGCTCCGTCCGGGGCAGTCTGAGCCGGTTTCTGGCGATCTTTCTCATCGTGGCTCTGGGGGCGGGCTTTTTGGCCGGGCTGCTGGCCACCACTCCCGATATGCGCCACACCGTGAGCGAGCTGTTCCGCGAGAACAATTTTTATGACCTGCGCATCGTGGGGAATCTGGGTCTGGAGGATGCCGATGCCACGGCGGTGGCCGGGGTGGCAGGGGTAAAGGCTGTCATGCCCGCCCGCAGCGTGGATCGGCAGGTGCTGCTGTCCTCCGGCGACACGGTGGTGGCGCGCTTCCACGGGGTGTTTGACTGGGAGGACGACAGCGCCCTCAACCGCCCCTATCTGGTGGAGGGCCGCTGGCCCCAGAGCGACAACGAGTGCGTGGTGATGGAGGAATCCGAGCTGACCTCCCAGGTGCTGGCGGTGGGCCAGCGCCTTTCGGTGCTGCCGCAGGAGGCTGACGATGACGACGACGAGGAGCCGGAGGAGCCCTTCCGTCAGACTGAGCTGGAGATCGTGGGCGTGGTCAACTCGCCATATTATCTTTCCCAGATCCAGCGGGGCAGTACCAGTATGGGCAACGGCACGCTGGGGGCCATTGTGTATGTCAATGACAGCCTGCTGGACATGGATTATTACACCGACCTGTATGTGACGGTGGAAGGCGCGGCAGAGACTGAGGCGTTTTCTGACGAATACGACGAAGCGGTGGAGCCGGTGCAGACGGCGGTGGAGCTTCTGGCCGAAGAGCAGAAGCACGTCCGGGCCGACCGACTGGTGGGGGACGCGCAAAAGGAGCTGGACGATGCCCGTCAGGAGCTGGCCGACAAGACCGCGGAAGGACAGCAGGAGCTGGAAGATGCCCTGCGGGAGCTGAACGATGCCGAGGCGGAGTACGCCGACGGCGTGCAGGAGCTGGCCGACGGCCGGCTGGAGCTGGAGGATGCCTTTTTGGAGCTGCAAAAGGGCGAGCGGGAGTCGGTGGAGGGCTACCGGGAGCTTTTGCAGGGCGAGGCCGATTATGAGCAGGGTCTGCGGGAGCTGGAGGACGGTCGGAAGGAGATCGACGACGCTCGCGTGGAGCTGGAGGATGCCTATGAGCAGATCCAGCAGGCCAAGCGGGAACTGAAGGATGCGCTGCAAAGTCTCAGCGCCGGGGAAAGCGAGCTGGAAAGCGGCCGGTCGGAGCTGGACGCGGGACAGGCGCAGCTGGATGCCGGCAGAAAGCAGCTGGAGGAAGGCCGGGCACAGCTGGATGCGGGCCAGGCGCAGCTGGATACCTATTGGGCGCAGCTGGAGCAGCAGGAGGCCGCACTGGAGGCCGGGAAGGACTATATGTCTGAGGAGGACTATGCCCGGGCGAAAGCCGAACTGGACGCCCTCCGGGCGGAGCTGGAGCGGCAGCAGGCGGCGCTGGATGCCTCCCGGGCAGAGCTGGAGCGGCAGCAGACGGCGCTGGAGCAGGCCCGGCGGGAGCTGGACGAGGGCTATGCCCAGCTGAACGCCGGTTCCCGGGAGCTGGACAAGGGATGGCAGGAATATGAGGCCGCGCTGGCGGAAGTGGAGCAGGCCGATGTGGAGCGACGCCGGGGGCTTTATCAGCTTCAACTGGCACAGGAGGAGCTGGAGGAGGGCGAGCGGGAGCTGGCCGATGCCCGGGTCGAGCTGGATCAGGGCTGGCTGGATTATGAGCGGGGAAAGCAGGAGCTGAAGGACGGCTGGGCCGATTATTACCGGGGCCAGCAGGAGCTGGAGGAGGGCGAGCGGGAGCTGAATGATGCCCGCGTGGAGCTGGACGACGGCTGGGCCGATTATCGGGAGGGTCAGGCTGAGTTTGAGGAAAAAATCGCCGACGCCCAGCTGAAGCTGCGGGACGCGCAGGAGCAGATCGACGACATTGCAGAGCCCGAATGGTATGTGCTGGCGCGGGGCGAGAGCAACGAGGGCTACATCTTCTACGAGAGCGACATTGAAAAGGTGGCCGCCATTGCGAAGGTCTTTCCCATCTTCTTCTGTCTGGTGGCGGCGCTGGTGGCCTCCACCACCATGACCCGGATGGTGGACGAGGATCGGGGCGCCATCGGCACCCTGAAGGCGCTGGGCTATTCCAACGGGGCCATCGCCGGGAAATATCTGCTTTATGCGGCCACGGCCTGCCTGCTCGGCGCTGCGGTGGGACTGGCGGTGTTTTTGCCCCTGTTCCCGCGGATCATCGCTAACGCCTATAAGATCATGTACCTGATCCCGGAGCTGGTCAGTGCGGATCACGGGCTGATCGCGGCAGTCTCAGCGGGCGGCATTTTGCTGGCGGTGCTGCTGGCCACGCTGGGCGCGCTGAAGGGCTCTTTGAAGGACAGCGCAGCCGCCCTCATGCGGCCCAAGGCGCCGCCGGCGGGCAAGCGCATCCTGCTGGAGCGGATCCGGCCGGTGTGGCGGCGGATGCGCTTCAGTCACAAGGTGACGGCCCGCAATCTGTTCCGGTATAAAAAGCGGTTTGTCATGACGGTCATTGGCATCGCGGGATGTACCGCCCTGCTGGTGGCGGGCTTCGGCCTGCGGGATTCCATCGGGGATATCGCCGGGATCCAGTTCACTCAGCTGCAAACCTATGATATGACCCTGACGGTGGAGCATCCCGGCGACGAGACGGCCGACCGCAAGCTGGCGGCTGTGCTGGCCGACGACACCGTGGTGCGGGAATATCTGACCGTCCATCGGGAAACCGGCGAGGGCGTGGCTGACGGCCGCACCACCGAGCTGTATATCATGGCACCGTCGGAGCCGGAGCGCTTCACGGAATATTTCAACCTGCGGCGGCGGGCCGACCATCAGCCGGTGGCGTTTGCCGACGAGGGGGCCATCCTCACCGAAAAGGCCGCCAAAACGCTGGGCATCCAGCCGGGGGACACCCTGACGCTGCGCAGTCAGGACGATGTGGAGGTGCAGGTGCCCATCAGCGGCGTGTGCGAAAATTATGTCCACGGATATGTGTTCCTGTCGGCAGAGCTGTATCAGCAGCTGTTCGGTGAGGCTTGCAGCTTTGACACTCTGCTGGTGAAGACCGCCCAGCTGGACGCCGGGCAGCGGGATGAGCTGGCGGCAAGACTGCTGGCCTCCGACTATGCCACCGGCGTGACCTTTTCCGAGGATACCGTCGAGACCTTTGACGATATGCTGTCCAGCATCGATTACATCGTCGTCCTGCTGATCGTTTCGGCGGCGGCGCTGGCCTTTGTGGTGCTGTACAACCTGACCAACATCAATATCTGCGAACGGCAGAAGGAGATCGCCACCCTGAAGGTGCTGGGCTTTTACCGGCGGGAGGTCACCGGCTATGTCTTCCGGGAGACGGTGCTCCTCAGCCTGATCGGCACGGCGGTGGGACTGGGGGCCGGCGTGTTCTTCCACCAGTTCGTGGTGCAGACCGCCGAGACCGATGCCGCCATGTTCGGCCGTACCATTTATCCCATGAGCTTTGTGTATTCCGCGGCGCTGTCCATCGTGTTTACCGGGCTGGTGAGTCTGGTGCTGCAAAAGAAGCTGCACCGCATCGACATGGTGGA